>CASTQR010000007.1 GCA_949451265.1 uncultured Eubacteriales bacterium
GCCATCACGTCGAACAGGGGGAACATGATGCCGGTGATCTGCTCGAACACGGCGATAGCGGTAAAGGCGGTGATCACGATGGTCACGCCGGTGCCGAACACGTTGAAGCCCTTGATCATGCCGGCGGGGGCGAACCACAGGCCGATGACGATGAGGGCGGCGATGATGATGACGGGGATCAGGTTCTGGAGGATAACCAGGAAGGACAGCTTATACTCGGTCATGGCGGACATAGCCAGACCGCCCACGATGCACCCGATGGGGATGGTGATCATACCGGCCAGAACGCCCGCGCCCAGGTAGGAGCGGTCTTCCTTGGAGATGATGCCCAGGGCCACGGGGATGGTGAACACGATGGTGGGGCCCATCATGGTGCCCAGAATCAGGCCGGCGAAGTTACCCATGGTTTCATTGGCCGCCAGCTCCATAGCCAGGGGGTAGCCGCCCATGTCGCAGGCCAGCAGGGTGGTGGCGAACATGGCGGGGTCGGCGCCGAAGATGGTGTAAACAGGGGTGATGATGGGGCCGAGGATCTTGGCCAGCACGGGGGCGGCGGCCACGACGCCGGCCATGGACAGGGCCAGGGGGCCGATGGCGTTGAAGCCGTTCTCGAACTCCTCGCCGTAGCCGAACTTGTTGCCCATGATCTTATCAATCGCGCCCACCAGCATGAAGATCATCATGATCAGCATAATGACGGAGTTGATAGAGATGCCGGACACCCATGCGCCGATACTATCAGTGAAAACGCTCATGTATGTTCCTCCTCTAAGTTTTCTTTTCTCTTATCACGGGGGCTGCGCCCCCATCAAAGACGGGTTTGTCAGGCCCTTACAGCAGGGAGTCGAACACCTGCTGGGCGGGCCGCGGGATGACAGTGGTGCCCACCAGGAGCTGGGCGTCCCGGGTGGCGGCGGCCACCGCCGCGCGCACCGCGCCCACGTCCCCGGTGAGGGTGACGTAGCCCTTGCCGCCGATGGCGTAGCCGATGCGAACCTCGATCAAGGTGATGTTGGCGGCCTTGGCGGCCACGTCCGCCGCGGTGATGGCGGAGGCCACGGAGTAGAACTCCAGCACGCCCACCGCGCCCAGCTTGGGGGGCTGGGTGGCCATGCTGATGGCGGGGATGAGCTGGGGGTGGACGTTGGGCAGCAGCAGCGTGTCCACCACGCACTCGCCGCCCCGCTTCTCCCCCTCCTTCATAGAGGCCCGCACGTCGCCGGTGTCCCCGGCGATGAGGATCAGATACTTGCCGGGGCACACCGTGGAGGAGCGGATGAGCTCCACCTGAGCGGCCTTTACCATGTAGTCGCAGGTCTCAATGCCTTTGGCGATGCTGTTCAGCTCCACCATACCGATTGCCGTTCTCATACGCTCACTCCTTTCTTCTGATGGTCGCGCCCGCGTTGGTGACCTGCTCCACCACGCCGTCCACGCTGGCGTGGATGTTGACGGACAGGCCCTCGGCGGCCTGGGCCAGCAGCTCGCCCTTGGACACCGTGTCCCCGGCGGACTTCACCGGGACGGCGGGCTTGCCGATGTGCTGCTGGAAGGGGATGAACACCCGCTCCGGCTCCAGGGTCTTGCAGGTATGGGCGTGCTTCCCGTCGTACTGGGCCAGGCCCAGGCGGGCGATGAGCCTGCCGGTGGGGGTCTTGCGGTCGTCCACGAACTGGCGGGCCTGGGGCTCCATGTTCCGGGGCACCTGGATGCCCTTCCGGCGCAGCTCGCCCTTGATATACTGGTTCACCCTCCGGGGGGACAGCCCCATGGGGCAGGCAAACATCTCGCACACGCCGCAGTCGCAGCAGTTGGCGGCGTCCCCGAAGGCGGCGAGATAGTCGCCATCGTCGGTGATGGTCTTTTCCCGCCACAGGTTCCGCATCACCAGGTTGGGCCGGATCTGGTGCCCGATGAGATACCGGGGGCACAGGTCGGTGCACATACGGCACTGGATGCAGGCGCTCTTGGTCTGGTGCCGGATGGCGTCCAGGGAGAGCTGGGCCCGGCGGAACAGGTAGTGATCCTTCGGCAGTACGATGATATTGCCGGTGGTCTTGGTCACCACGGCGGCGGCGATGTCCTCCGCCCTGGTGAGGGGCTTGCCCATCATGGGCCCGCCCACGATGATGGCGTAGTCCGCCAGGGTGGGCTCCGCCGCGGCGATGCACTCGGTCAGCGGGGTGCCGATGGGCACGTGGAGCATGATGGGCTCCTTGACCTCGCCCACCACGGACAGGTACTTGTCGGTGACGGGGTGGCCGTCCAGGGCCTGGAGGACGTTCAGCAGGGTGCCCACATTGTCCACCACGCAGCCCACGTCCAGGGGCAGGCCCCGCTCCGGCACGGAGCGCCCGGTGACCTGCTGCACCATGGTCTGTTCGTCCCCGGCGGGGTAGAAGGTGGCCATCTGGAAGATCTCCACGCTGGCCCCCAGCTTTTGGATGGCCCCCTCCAGGGCGGCGATCTCGTCCCGGTACTTGCCCTTCAGGGCGATGACGGCCCGCTGGGCCCCCAGGTGGGCGGCGATGGCCGCGGCCGCGGCCACCACCTGCTCCGGGAAGGTACGGCACAGGTATTTGTCGGTCTCAATGAGCGGCTCGCACTCGGCGGCGTTGACGATGAAGCACTCCGCCTTGGCATTGAGCTTTACATGGGTGGGGAATCCAGCGCCGCCCGCGCCCACAACGCCGGCCTCCCGCACCGCTTGGGTCAAATTCATAGTCTCACCTTTTTCCTTGTGGGCCGCGGTAAGGCTGAGCCCCCGCAGGGGCTCAGTCCTGCCGCAAAACGCTGGCGTCCACGTCCTGGTCGTCCACAATGCCCACCACGGTGGCGTCCACCGGGGTTCTCATGTCCCCGGCGGCGCTCCGGGCGGAGCTGCCGCCAACCACCAGCACCGTCTCCCCCACGCCGGCGCCGATGATGTCGGCGGCCACGATGGGGATGCGGTACAGCTCCCCGTTCAGGGGGTTGATGGGCTGGACCAGCAGCAGCTTCAGGCCGGCCAGCTTTTCCTCTTTCCGGGTCGCCCAGATGTTGCCAATCACTTTTGCTACTTGCATGGTATTACCTCACTTTGTCCGGGCGATGGGCCGGGGATCCGTCAGCGCCCTGCGCTGCGGATCAGGCGGATGCCCTTGGATCTCGCGTAGTCCACCGCCAGCGCGGTCAGGATGGTCCGCTCACCGGCGCGGATGCAGGTGACGCCGTCCTTTTCGGCGGCGATCACGTCCCGCTCCGTCAGCACCCGCTTGTCAATGCACAGCTCCTTGTCGGGGCCGCAGGGGCAGGGCTCCGGCGCGGCCGCCGGGGCCGCCGCGGGGGCGGCGCAGGCGGGGCAGGCCCCGTCCAGGATGGCCCCGGCCAGGTTCTGCTGGGAGCAGATGGTGAGGCCGCAGGCGGTGAGCAGGGCCAGCTTCTCCTGAAGCATGGCGCAGTAGGGCGCGGGCAGCTTGCAGGAGGTGGCGCGCATGGCCTCCAGCTCCTCGGTGGGGACAAACACCCGCTTGCCGCCCAGCAGGGCCTGCTGGGCCAGCTTGAGGAACGGCGTGTCGCAGATGCCGCCCGCCAGCTTGCACAGCGCCTCGTTGGTAAACTCGTAGATCACCACGGCCTCGAAGTCGTCCAGATCCACCTCGTAGTTCCGGAGGAGGGCGCATTCCGTGCGGTAGCACGCCGTCAGGCGCGGATCCTCCAGCACGCAGTGGCAGGCCTCCCCGTGTTCCTGGGTCAGGACCAGCAGGCCGGGCCGCCCGTCGTCGGGGGTGGGGCCGCCGCAGGGGCACTCCTGGGAACAGGCGCCGCCCTGGGCCAGCTTCTCCATGACGCGGGCCAGGATCAGCTCGACCAATTCTTTATGATCCATGGCTGACCCCCCTTTCAATGGTTAGATTTTGCAGTTCATCGCGATGCCCGCCGGCGTCACCAGGAAGGGGTCGGCCGGCTTCACGGTTTTGATTTGGGTCTCCTTCTCGAAGATGCCCTCGATCCCGGTGAGGCAGCAGGTGCCGCCGCACAGGTAGATGGCGTCCACGTCGGTGCCCGCCAGGTAGCGGCGGACGATGGTGGCCATCTTCTCCACCACCGGGCGCACCACGGGCAGGATCTCCCGGTGCCGGGCGTAGTCCTGCTTGATGGCCTCCGCCTCCTGGAAGCTGATGTGGTAGTTCCCCGCCAGCACCAGGGACAGGTGGGTGCCGCCGGTAGGCTCGTCCTCGGTGCGCACCACCTGGCCGTCCTTCAGGATGGCAAGGCCGGTGGTGCCTCCGCCGATGTCCACGATGACGCCGTTTTGAATCTGGTAGACGGCGTTGGCCGCGCTGGGCTCATCCAGCACCGCCGTGACCTCAAACCCGGCGCCCTCCGCCACGTACTGGTGGGTGCGGGCGCTGGACTCGGTGCCGGCGGGCATGGCGATGGCGCAGTTCAAAAGCTCCGCGTCCAGCCGGCCCTCCAGCTTTTTTTTCAGCTCCCGCACGATGGTGAGCGCGCCGGTGTAGTCCACCACCACGCCGTCCTTCAGCACCCCCGCTGCCTGCTTCTCGCAGGCGATGGGGTTGTCCTCCTCGTCCAGCACAACCAGGGCGATGTAGGCCGTGCCGAGGTCCACGCCCACCTTGAACTTGGGGCTGACAGGCTGGAACACGGTGTGCTCCGACTGCTTCACCCGCTCCATGTAGGTGTTGACCCGATCCAGATCCATCATAGCGATACGCTCCTTCGGCTTTTACCGGATGATCCGGCCAAGGGTGAAGCCCCTGACCAGGGCGGCGTTGGCCTCGTCGAAATCAATGTGCATTTTGCAGCTGAACCGGGTGCTGACCCGGATCAGCACGTCCCGTAGCACCACGGGCCGCTCCGTCAGCAGGGCCACGTCCACCCGCTGCTTATCCCGCAGGTCGAACATGACCGAGTCGGGGGCGGTGACGTGGATGTGGTTGCGGGCGATGATGACGCCCTCCTTCAGCTCCAGGGTGCCGCAGGGCCCTTCGATGACGATGGAGCCGGAACCGGCCACATCGCCAGACTCCCGCAGGGGCGCGTCCACGCCTAGCTCCACGCAGTCGCTCTTGGACAGCTCCACCTGGGAGGCCGCCCGCACGGGGCCCAGGACGGCGGTGCGCTCCTTGCGGCCCTTGGGGCCGACCAGGGTCACCCGCTGCTGGGACAGGAACTGCCCTGGCTGGGACAGGGGGCGGGCGGGCTCCAGCCCGGCGCCGGGGCCAAAGAGCACCTCGGCGTCGGCCTGGGACAGGTGGACGTGGCGGGCGGAGACCTCGACCTCAACCAGCCCCGCCCGGTGGACGGAATTCATCACCGCCGCGGAAATCTGTTCCGCCGTCATTTCGCCACCCCCTTGTACTCGCCGGCCAGGTACTTGCACATCATGATGTGCAGGGCGCTGGACAGGCGGTTGAGCTCCTCAATGATGTCGCTCCGGCTGAACCGGAAGCCGTCATAGAAGGCGTTGGCGGCGGCCACCTCGGTCTCCCGGATGGCGGCCCGCAGCTGGTTGAGCAGGGCGTAGTCCCGGCCCATGGTGTAGCTGGGCAGGATCATCTGCCGGATGTTGTAGAACTTCATGGGGTTGTGGGAATGCTCCCGCAGCTCCCCGTGGGTCAGGCCGATGATGGTGTCGCTGTGCAGCTCCTCGTCCAGCACGTCGCAGCGCATCAGGTTGCGCAGGGCCTTCAGCACATCGTCCAGGTCGGCCAGCAGCTGCTGGCTGCCGCCCGCGTCGGAGATCAGCGCCTGATCCAGCACCACCAGGGCCTGGAGGCTGTCCAGCTTGCCCCGGAACAGGATCCGGGGGTGGTTCTTTGCCACCAGCTGGTTGTCAAAGAGCTGGGTCATGTGCTCCGGCTTCTCCATGTAGTAGGAGCCGCTCTGGTAGTCCACATACTTGGGCTTGGGGGCGGCCATCACCGGCTGGGGCGCGGGCTGGGCCGGGGCGGCTGCCGCGGCCTCCTCCGGGGCCCGCTGGGGACACTCCCCCTCTTTGGCGATCTTGATCTTACGCTGCTGGAGGTATTCCCGGGCCGCGGGCGTGAGGATCTTCCCCGTGGGGATGTAGTACACCTCCGGCTGGCTGTTGCGCAGCTCATACCGGAGCATATCCTCGGTGATTGCTCTCAATGGGTGTCCCCCCTTTCTCAGTGGAAGTTGATAGGCCTACTCACTTCTCCAGAGAGGGAAGGATGAACTCCACTTCCTCGTGGGGCCTGGGGATCACGTGGACGGAGATGAGCTCGCCCACCCGCTCAGCGGCGGCGGCGCCCGCGTCGGTGGCGGCCTTGACGGCGCCCACGTCCCCGCGGACCATGACGGTGACCAGACCGCCGCCCACATGGACCTTGCCGATGAGGGTGACGTTGGCGGCCTTGACCATGGCGTCGGCCGCTTCAATGGAGCTGACGAGACCCTTCGTCTCGATCATGCCCAGTGCCTGCATTGCTGCCATATTAGTTCACTCCTTAAATAGTTTAGGTTAGCCCTTGTCCAGGGAGGGGAGGATGAACTCCACTTCCTCGTGGGGCCTGGGGATCACGTGGACGGAGATGAGCTCGCCCACCCGCTCAGCGGCGGCGGCGCCCGCGTCGGTGGCGGCCTTGACGGCGCCCACGTCCCCGCGGACCATGACGGTGACCAGACCGCCGCCCACATGGACCTTGCCGATGAGGGTGACGTTGGCGGCCTTGACCATGGCGTCGGCCGCTTCAATGGAGCTGACGAGACCCTTTGTCTCGATCATGCCCAGTGCCTGCATTGTTGCCATTATGATTCACTCCTTAATTCAGTAGGGGGTAGCGCGGCAGTTACAGCGCCCGGAGCTTGGCCAGGATGCTGTTGACAATGCCGTCGATGTCGATGGAGCTGAGGTCGGGGTTCACCCGGCACACGCCGTCCTCGCAGGAGGGCACGCCGGCCCGGATCTCCTCCAGCTCCTTCAGGCCGTGGGCCACGTAGCGCAGGTTCAGCAGGTGCATGGGCCCCACGTTCTCCGAGGTGGCCGAGCCGCCCACCGCGCCGCAGCCCAGGGTCAGGGAGGGCATCAGGCCGGTGGTGCCGCCGATGCCGCCCAGGGCGCTGGGGGTGTTCACCAGAATCCGGGAGGCGGGCACCCGGCGGGCGAAGTAGTCCTCGATCTCCTTGTTCTGGGTGTGCATGGAGAAGGTATGGCCCGCCCCCTCGTAGTGGAGGATCTCGCACACCTTGTCACACACGTCCTTGTAGTCCTTGCCCACGTAGAAGGCCAGGATGGGGCCCAGCTTCTCGTTGGAGTAGGGGTGGCCCCGGCCCACGCCGGTCTCCCGGGCCACCAGCACCCGGGCGCTGGCGGGCACCTTGGTGAGGCCGGCCAGCTTGGCGATGGTGGCCACGCTGCGGCCCACGATCTCGGGGTTCATGGTGCCGTTGGCCCGGAGGATGAACCGGCCCAGCTGCTCCCGCTCCGCCTCGTCCAGGAAGTAGGCGCCCTGCTTCTCCATCTCGGCCTGCACCGCCACCACCATGTCCTCGTCGCAGATGATGGACTGCTCGGAGGCGCAGATGGTGCCGTTGTCAAAGGTCTTGGAGTCCAGGATGCGCTTGACCGCCAGGGGCAGGTCGCAGCTCTTTTCCAGGTAGGCGGGGCCGTTGCCCGGGCCCACGCCGATGGCGGGGGTGCCGGAGGAATAGGCCGCGCGGACCATGGCAGAGCCGCCGGTGGCCAGGATCATGGCCACGTCCCGGTGGCGCATCAGGTTGTCGGTGGCCTCCATGGTGGGGATGGTGATGCAGGAGACCAGATCCTCGTTCCCGCCCGCCTCGGACACCGCCTGCCGGATGACCTTCACGGTCTCCAGGATGCAGCGCAGGGCGGTAGGGTGGGGGGAGAACACGATGGCGTTGCCCGCCTTGATGGCGATCTCCGCCTTGTACAGGGCGGTGGAGGTGGGGTTGGTGGACGGGATCAGGCCCGCGATCACCCCCACAGGCACCGCGATGGTGTGGATGCCCTTGGCGGGATCGCAGTCGATCTCGCCGATGGTTTTCATGCCTTTGATATGCTCGTACACGCCGCGGCTGGCGAAGATGTTTTTGATCACCTTGTCGTCCACAATGCCGAACCCGGTGTCCTCGTTGGCCATCTGGGCCAGGCGGCGGGCGTTGCGGACGCCGGCATCGGCGATGGCCCGGACAATCCGGTCCACCTGGGCCTGGCTCATCTGGGCCAGCTCCCGCTGGGCGGCCTTGGCCGCCTCCACCAGCTCGCGGACCTCCTGCATGGACAGTAAGTCCTTGTCAATTAACTGCATTTCTCACGTCACTCCTCTGTTCGCCCGGTCACGCCTGGCCCCGGCGGGCGGCGCACGCGCGGATCTCGGCCAGCAGCGGCTCCTTCTTGGCGTCCCGGATCTCCCGGCGGGTCATGCCCTCCACGCTCAGGGAACGGGCCAGGTTCCGCAGCTGCATCACGGTCATGGCCTCCAGCTCCGCCCCGGTGGGGATGGGGCTGTCAGGGGCGGCGGCTGCGGGCTTGGGCTGGGGGTCGGGCTCCGGCTTGGCCTCCTCGGCGGGGGGCTCGGGCTGGGGCTCCGGCTCCGGCGGGGCGATGGGCTCGGGGGGCTGCTCCGGTTCCGGCTCGGGTTCCGGCTCCGGCTGGGGCTCCTCAACGGGGGGCTCCGGCTGGGGCGCGGGGGCCTGGTCCGGCGGGGGCAGCTCGCCCAGGATGTCCTCCACCTCGCAGTGGGGCCTGGGAATGACATGGACGGAAATGAGCTCGCCCACCCGTTCGGCGGCGGCGGCGCCCGCGTCGGTGGCGGCCTTTACCGCACCCACGTCGCCCCGCACCATGACGGTGACCAGCCCGCCGCCCACGTGTTCCTTACATTGGAGGGTCACATTGGCGGCCTTCACCATGGCGTCAGCCGCCTCAATGGCGGCTACAAGGCCCCTGGTTTCGATCATTCCCAACGCTTTCATAAGTACCTCCGTTCAAGCGTGGAATTATTCCACGGGACGGTCGGCAACAGCCTCCACGGCGGCGGCGAACGCGTCGCAGGCGGACTTGCAGGCGGACTGGCTGCCGGTGAGCAGGGCGCCGCCGAAGTTGGTCTCGGAGGGGGGCGCGTACAGCACGCACATACGCACGTCGGCGGCCTTCAGCGCGGCATCCACGCCGTACATGGCCTCCAGCGGGGGGGCGATCAGGTAGGCGATGGCCTCGCCCTCGGCAATGCCGCAGCCCTCGGACAGATAGGAGCCGGTGCGGGAGATGCAGTGGGCGTAGTAGCACACGCTGTCCTCGTCGTTGGCGGAGACGAAGTGGCAGACGTTCTCGATCATGTCCACCGCGGCGTCCAGGCCGGCCTTGGCCTCGGCGGGGTTGGGAGCGGCCAGGATGCCGATGATCTCGCCGGCCAGGGCGGTGTTGGCGTTGGCGGCGCCGGCGTAGAAGCTCTTGGCGTAGACCACCTTGCAGTCGGCCTTCTTGGTGGCCTCGTCCAGGGCGGTGTAGGTCACGTCATCGCAGTCGGCGGTGATGAGGGCCAGGGACTTCTGATCGGGGGTGAGCCCCAGCTCCTTGGCCATATCGGGGGCGACGTTGGGGATCAGACGGGTGGCTAATACCTTTGCAGGCAGCGGATCGCGTTTCATGATAAATTTCCTCCCTCTGTTACAGTTTCAGATCGGTGCCGCTGGCCTTCTTCTCCAGCATGATCTTGATGATCTCGGCGATGTGGGCGCCGGCCTCGGCGGGGATGGTGCCGGAGCGGTGGATGTTGGACACCACGGTGCGGCGGGCCTCGGGCATACCCACGGTGGCCTTGTAGACGATGTAGGCGGACATGGACTCGGCGGTGATCAGGCCCGGACGCTCACCGATGAGGGTACACGTCACGTCGGCGCCGGTCAGCTCGGAGATCTCGTCCATCACGCCCACGCGGCCGTACTTCACGAAGAAGGGAGTGCCCACGTCGATGCGGTAGCTCTCCAGGCCCTGAAGGATGGCGGGGAGCAGGTCGCCGATGTTGGCGGCCACGGAGGCGGAAGAAAGGCCGTCGGACACGTAGATCTGGACGGTGGGGTTCTTCTTGGCCTTGGCCTTGATGGTCTCCACGGCCTCGGGGCTGAGCTTGCGGCCCAGGTCGGGGCGGGTGAGGTAGGTGTCCTTGTCGGGGCACTGGGTCTGGACGGTCCACAGGCCCATCTTCTCCACGAACTCGGCGTCCACGTCGTTGAACACGGCGTCCTGGGCGGCGGAGTGGGCGGCGCGGAACTCCAGCTGGGGCAGGGTCAGGTAACGGGCCCCGGCCCGGCCGATGCCCAGGCGGCAGGGGGCGTTGTACTTCAGCTCGGCGTATTCCTCGCCGTGCTCCGGGTTCTTCACCAGGTACTGGGTGCGGATGTCGATGGCGGTCACGTCGGGCAGCTCGCCGTCCTCCACCGGGGAGGACTGGACGGCCTGCGCCACGGCCTGGGCCGCCGCCGGCGCGGTGGCGGAGGTGCCCAGCTCGGAGAGTACCTGTTCGATGATGGCGCGCAGATCTTTCTCGTTCATTGATTTCCAGCCTCCTTTACTTCGTCATGAACACGGAAGCGTCGCCGGCGCGGCCGGTCAGCTTGCCGTTCTCGGAGAAGCCCATCTTCTCCAGCCACTGGTCGAACTCCTTGATGGGACGCAGGCCAAAGACCTCGCGCAGCGCGGCGGCCTCATGGTAGCCGGTGCACTGGTACATCAGCATACAGTCGTCGCCCTGGGGCACGCCCATGACGTAGTTGCAGCCGGCCGCCACCAGCAGGGTGGCCAGGTTCTCGATGTCGTTCTGGTCGGCCTTCATGTGGTTGGTGTAGCAGGCGTCGCAGCCCATGGGGATGCCGCTGAGCTTGCCCATGAAGTGGTCCTCCAGGCCGGCGCGGGTGACCTGCTTGGAATCGTACAGGTACTCGGGGCCGATGAAGCCGACGACAGTGTTCACCAGGAAGGGCTTGAAGTGGCGGCCGAAGCCGTAGCAGCGGGCCTCCATGGTCACCTGGTCCCAGCCGTTGTGGGCCTCGGAGGACAGCTCGGAGCCCTGGCCGGTCTCGAAGTACATCACGTTGGGGCCGGTGCAGGTGCCGCGGGTCAGCATGGTCTGGCGGCCCTCCTCCAGCATCTGGGCGGTGAGGCCGAAGGCCTCGTTGCCCTTCTGGGAGCCGGCAATGGACTGGAACATCAGGTCAAGAGGAGCGCCGAACTTGTTGGCGGCCTCGGTCTGGGTGGTGACGTGGGCCAGCACGCAGATCTGGGTGGGGACTTCCCACTTGTTCTTGAACTCGTCCAGCATCTTCAGCAGGCGGGCCACGCTCTCCACGGAGTCGTCCACGGGGTTGATGCCGATGACGGCGTCGCCGCAGCCCAGGGACAGGCCCTCCATCACGGAGGCGATAACGCCCTTGGGGTCGTCGGTGGTGTGGTTGGGCTGGAGGCGGGCGGAGAAGGTGCCGGGCAGGCCGATGGTGGTATTGCAGTGGGCGCTGACGCGGATCTTCTTGGCCGCGTAGATCAGGTCCAGATTGCTCATCAGCTTGCACACGCCGGCCACGCACTCGGAGGTCAGGCCCCGGGAGGCGCGCTTGATCATCTCGCCGGTGGTCTTGTCGTCCAGCAGCCACTCGCGGAACTCGGCCACGGTCATGTTCTTGAAGCTGTTGAAAATGGTCTCGTTCAGGTCGTCCTGGATGATGCGGGTCACCTCGTCCTCCTCATAGGGGACGGCGGGGCAGTTGCGCAGATCGTTGAGCGTCAGGTTGGACAGAACCACCTTGGCAGCGACCCGTTCCTCCGCGGTTTCGGCGGCGATGCCTGCCAGCTTGTCGCCGGATTTTTCCTCGTTTGCCTTGGCCATGACCTCGCGGATGGATTTGAACTCGTAGACATGGCCGAACAGCCTGGTTTTGAGAATCACTTTTTTTCACCCCTCATAATTGTTCGTCAAGAATTGAATACCAGTGTCTTGATCACCACAGGCAGAACCTGCCCACCGGCCACCGGCTCCCCGATGTCGATGTAGTCGCCGTTGGCGGTGTGGATGCCGTCGATGCAGATCACGGGCTTTTCGTGCCGCAGCATCACATTCAGCGCGTTGCCCAGCACCTTGCCCACATCGTTTTCCACCACCACGATGAGCGGGAACCTGCTGTCTATCACCTCCTTTGCGGATTCGATGATTGCCGCCGCCAGCGCCTGGACTTCCGCAAAGCTGGTGCGTTTTTCCCCGGCGAAGGCGATGGCGATCTGCTCGATCTTGCCCTCCGGCATATGCAGCGGCAGTTGATATGCGATAGAGGCCTTCAGCGTCTCCAGCAACGCCTCGTCCTCAGCGGAGACTTTCAGAATGGGCACGTTTTTCACCGGCAGCATACTGGAATCGTAGCGGATGGTGCTGCCGCTCACGTCGGTGGCGTGGGTGCCCGCCCCCACCACCGTGGCCCGGATGGTCTCCAGGGCGGGCAGGCGCTCCACCCTGGACAGATCCGGGTCCTCCCGGATGGCCCGGCCCAGCAGCACGCCGATGTCCCCATAGCGGAATACGTCGCCGGGCACGTCCTGGTATACGCAGTCGGCCACGCCGCCGGAGAAGGTGACGGCCTTCACCGGGGGCTGGGGGGACAGGGGCTTTCCCGCGTTGGTGTACAGCCCCTTGTGCTCCCCGTCCGCCTGGGTCAGGTGGAGGGCCTGGGCCAGCTGGTTCGCCATGAGCCGGCAGATCTGGAGGAGCACCTCCGGGTCGGCCCGGTTTCCGGCGGAGATCTGGATGCCGTGGCGGTTGGCCAGGGCCTGTATTTTGGGATAGACATAAGTAATCTGCCCGTCGGCCACCTTGATGAGCCGCCCGCCGATGTCCAGGCAGCAGGCGCCCTTGAGGACGCCGGTGTCGTACAGGGCGATATTGCTGGTGCCGCCGCCCACGTCCAGGTTGGCCACCGGGATGCGGCGCTGCTTGGACAGGGCGTCCGCCCCCGCCCCACGGGCGGAGAGGACGGACTCCAGGTCGGGGCCCGCCGTGGCCACCACGAAGTCCCCCGCCATGTCGGACAGGGCGGCCAGCACCTCGTTGGCGTTCTGCTTCCGGGCGGTCTCGCCGGTGATGATCACCGCGCCGGTCTGGATGTCGCTGGGCTTCATGCCGCCGGAGGCGTACTCCCGGCGGACAATGTCCTTCACCGCCTCCGCGTCGATCTCCGTGGGGGATTTCAGGGGGGTGAAGTAGATGGGGCTGCGGTACACGACCTCCTTGTCCACAATGTCGATCTTGGGGGCCATATAGCTCACCGCCTGGTTTTCCAGGGTGAGGCGGCTGAAGATCAGCTGCGTGGTGGAGGTGCCGATGTCGATGCCCGCGCTGAGAATGACTTCATGCAAAATAACCACCCACTTTTTGGTAATGAAGTATGGGAAAAAAGCAGTCCAAAGCAAGGGGGACCTTTCCCCCTGTGCCCGGGCTGCGCCGCTCCAAGCGAGATCCGGCGGCGTTACGTCACGCCGTCGGGGTTGGTCAGCTGGTTCCGGAAATCAAAGGTGACCTGGGTGCCGTTCGGGCCGGACTCGATGTCCAGGCTGCCGAACAGCTTATCCTCCACCAGGGTCTGGACGATGGACAGGCCCAGGGATTTGGAGGAGTCCTGCACGTTGAAACCCCGGCCGTTGTCGATGACCTGGATGCGGGAGTAGAGATCCCCCCGGGTCATGACGATGCGGACCAGGCCCCGGCTGTCCGGCTCAAAGGCGTACTTCATGGCGTTTTGCAGCAGCTCGTTTACCACCAGGGCCACCGAGGTGCCCACGTCGGAGTCCACCGTGAAGTCGCCCCCCTCCAGGGAGACGGCCACCTTGAAGTGGGGGCCGGCGCAGGAGCGCAGGGCGTTGCTGCGGATGTTGCGGACCACGTCGCTGAGGAGCACCTCGTCCATGCCACTCTGGGCCAGCAGCTCGTGGGTGCTGGCGATGGCGATGATCCGGTTCATGCTCTCCTCCAGCACCTTGCGGGTTTCCGGGCTGTCGGAGCGCCGGGTCTGGAGCCGGAGGAGGCTGGCGATGGTCTGGAGGTTGTTCTTCACCCGGTGGTGCATCTCCTTCACCGCCACGGACTTGAGGATGAGGGCCTTTTCCTGTTCCCGCCGCCAGGTGAGGTCCCGGATGACCAGAACAAAGGCCATATTGGGAGCCCCCAGGGGGATGCACTTCACGTCCAGCACATAGCGGCCTACCTCGACCTCCATGTGGGATCCCTCGCAGGCGGGGTCGGCGTTCACCAGGAACACGTTGTCATAGGGCTGGCCCAGCACGTCATCGATATAGCCCAGCTTCTGGTACAGCTCCCTGGCCAGGGAGTTGCGGAAGGTGATGATGCCCGCGTCGTTGACGATCAGCAGGGCCTCGTCAATGCACTCCGTCAGCCAGTTGTTCTCCGGCATGATCCGGGTGAAGCCGCCGGAGATGGCCTCGTAGCTCTGCTGGGCGGACTGGAGGCGCTGGCTGGTGAACACCTTCTCGTCGATGTGCCGCTCCTGTATGAGCACACCGATGATATGGTCCCCGTTGCGGATGGGCTCCACCGACTGGATGGTGCGGCGGTTCTCCTGGGTGACGGCCTTCATCTGCTTGGTGCTGACCCCCAGGCGGCAGGTGCGGGCCACGGCGGGCTCGTTCTCCGCCTTGGCCAGCATACCCACCACCGACTTCTGGTAGGAGGAGGGGAAGCCGGAGGGCTTGGCCTCCGCCACCACGATGGAGTCGGCGTTCCGGCAGGGGCAGTCGATGAAGATGTCCGCGTTGGTCAGGTCGGCGATGGTTGGCAAAAACGGGGCCAGGGCTTCGATGGTGGAGATCTCGTCCTCGGTGAGGGTGGTGTATTTGTGGCAGAGATCGCGGATGACGCCCACCTTGCCTACCCCTCCTTCTGCATCAAAATAAACTCGGCGATCCGGTACATGGACAGGTGCTTGGCCTGGCTCAGCGCCCGGATGTAGTCATAGGCCTCCTGTTCGGTCTTGCCCTGCTCCGACATGATCAGGCCCTTGGCTTTCTCGATGACAATGCGGTTTTCCAGCCGGGCCGCCGTTTTCTCCATATCCTTGCGGAGCTGGCGCAGCTCCTGGCTGCGGGCGGTGGCCAGCTCAATGCTGGGCACCAGGGATTTCTCGTCGATGGGCTTTACCAGATAGCCGCTGACGCCGCAGCTCTTGGCCCGGTTGATGAAGTCCCGCTCACTGTAGGCCGTCAGCATGACGATGGCCCCGGCCAGGTTCTCCTCGTGGATGATCCGGGCGGCGGACAGCCCGTCCAGGAAGGGCATCTTCACGTCCAGCAGGATCAGATCCGGGCGGTGCTGGCGGCAGAGCTCCACGGCGTCCAGCCCGTCGGACGCCTCCGCCACCACCTCATAGCCCGCGGAGGTCAGCAGCTCCCGCAGGTCCATCTTGGTGACGGGCTCGTCGTCGGCGATGATGATCCGTATTTTCTCGTTGTCCATGGGGCCTCCCACGCGTCCGGGCCGGGGGCCGGGACGCCGCTTACAGATTCAGAAATTCCACCAGCTCGGGCACGCCCTTGCCGGTGACGCCGCTGGCCACGAAGATGTCCTTGGCCCCGGCCATGCGCAGGTATTTCTTGGCGTTCTCCACCTGCTCCGGGGTGGCCAGATCCTCTTTTGTGACCACGCCCACAATGGGCTTGGCGAACATGGTGCCGTAGGCCGGGGGGAACATGGTGCCGTCCTCGATGGCCTCCTGCACCAGCACCACCACGTCCGCGTCGGTGGCGGTGACCATCAGGGCGCCCCGGTAGCCCCGGCGCTCCAGGTATTCCCCCGGCGTGTCGATCATGTTCTGATTGATGATGGACACGGTCTGGGTTTTGTGGTAGCGGATCTGTTCGTGGTTGATGCACTGGCACAGGGTGGTCTTTCCCGCCGCCGACCGGCCCATCAGCACAATGCGCGTCTTGTCCCCCATGCCGTCAGGTCTTGGTCATGGGGGCGGGGGAGAAGCCCATCATGTCGCACAGCACCTTCATCACGTCCCGCAGGGAGGCCTCCACGGCGGCCACGTCCCCGGTGAACACCAGGGAGCCGTTGAAGCGGTCCACGAAGCCGATCTTCACATCGGCGGCCTTGGAGGCCACGTCGGCGGCGATCATGGCCCCCTCGCTGGGGGTGATGGTGAGGATGCCGATGGCGCCCTCCGCGTCCAGCAGGCCCAGCTTGGCGTAGAGATCCTTTGTGGGGTTGGCGATCACGTGGGCCAGCGTGACCTGCTTGCCCGGGACAAATTCCTGGATAATTCGCTTCTTCTCGTCCAGCTCGATCATGCAGTCCCCTCCTTAACCCTGCGCCGGAATGCCGCGGCCTGGAAAAATCCACAGAAAAACATAATAACTCCTGTCAATATCTCTATCAACAGAAGTTACATCACTTCCAGTCAAACCCGTACCGGCGGCGGCGCTGACGTCGCGCGGCCGCGGGCGGTGCCGCAGTATTCAGTTGTGGATATCACGAAATTCGCTTTTTATTTTAGCAGACAATTTAACCATTGTCAACAAAGGGGACAAAGTTTTGTTAAAATTTTTCAAGCCCTGGAAACAGAGGGCTGGGGGCCTTTACAGCGGGGCGGGGGCTATGGTATACTGGTGCCAGAAAATGCCGGGAAATCACGGGAAACCCGGCGGAGGGGGGACGGATATGTACACCACCCAGGTGAAAACGGCGGTGCTGCCGGTGGCACGGTGGCTGGACGACTATTGTAGACCGGAGCGGTTCCGGGACGCCTGCCGGGCCTGCCCGGATTATGGGAAGGTGTGGTCCTGCCCGCCGGGGGTGCCCGACGCCCGGACGGCCTTCGCCCCCTTCCGCACGGCCCATATCATCGGGGTGCGGGTGGACTACAGCCCCGAAACCATCGCCGCCGCCGTCACTCCGGAACGGACCGAGGAGCTGCGCCAGGCCAGCTACGGTGTGGTGAAAAAGCTGCTGCTGTCCACCCTGCTGGAGCTGGAAAGGACGGTTCCGGGGAGCTGGACGGTGGCGGCGGGCCGGTGCGAGCAGTGCGGGAGCTGCACCCGCCGGGCGGGGCTGCCCTGCCGGAAGCCGGATCGGATGCGGTACTCCTTTTCCGCCTTCGGCTTCGACCTGGGGGAGCTGGCCCGGAGGGAGCTGGGGCTGGAGCTCTTGTGGGCGGAGCGGGGGCTGCCCGCCTACAACGCGGCCATCGCCGCCTTCCTCACACCTTAAAAACAGGACGGCAGGATCCGCCGGGCGGATCCTGCCGTTTTGTGTCACAGAGTTTTGACCATGATGTTTTCGTCCAGGCCGGGGAGGATGGCGTCGGGCACATAGCCCACCTTCCGGTAGCCCATGGACTGGTAGAGGGCCTTGGCCCTGGGGTTGAAGGCGCTCACCAGAAGGGAGGTCTTGCGGAAGCCCAGCTCCCGGGCCACCCCCTCGTAGACCTTCAGGAGGGTGCGGCCCACCCCCATGCCCCGGAACCGCTTCTTCACGCCCAGCAGGGCCAGGTAGGGGAAGGCGCCGAAAAAGCCGTGGAGCTCCACCTGCATGGCGCCCACCACCTCGTTGCGGGAGTCCACCGCCAGCCACAGGTCGCCCTTGGCCGCGGCGTCGGCCAGGATGCCGTCCAGCCGCCCGTCCCGGGTGAAGTAGTGGTCGTAGAGGGCGCTGTCCAGGAACACCTCCCGGATCTCGGGAAGGCGCTCCGGCGCGGCCCGCTCTATGGTTATGTTGATCCCGTTCATAAAAACCCCTGCTTCCCGTCAAAAGTAGGTGTAGTTCACAGGCTTTTCCCGCCAGCCGATGGCGTTCTGCACGTCGGGGATATAGGCGGGGTCAGAAATATCCATGACGCCGTGGGCCGCCGCTTTGTCCAGATCGTAGGCGCCCATCACCAGGGAGGACAGGGCGGCGATGTCCGCGCGCAGGGTGACCTGGGGGGCGGTACGCCCTGTCAGCTCCACCCGGTCCCCGGACACATGGAGGAAATAGCTGCCGCTATTGTCCTGGAGGAAGCCGTCCTCCACCTGGAGCTCCAGCACGAAGTCCCGGCCCGCCGGGGCGGCGCAATGCCCCTGGTTGCGGAAATAAGCCGCCACGTCCAAAATGCGGCACATATAGCCCATGGTGCGCCGGCCGATCTCCTGGATGCAGCCGTCGTGGGCCCGGTTCTCCCCGCTGTCCGGGTTGAGGAACAGCATGTGGAGATCGGGGTCGGGGGAGAGGAACCGCACCCGCTCGATCTGGTCGCCCTGGGAGGCGAAGAAGGTCATGAACTGCTTCAGGGTGTCCAGATCGTCGTATACCATCTCCCGCACCAGCAGGTCGTGGTAGCAGTCGGTGTAGTGATCCACCTCCACGAACTCGAAGGTGAGGTATCCGGTGATCCGCCCCGCCCGGCGGCACAGCACCACGTAGGGCATATCGAAAATGCGGTGGGGATCCATGTAGTGGTGGAGGGCGGCGCCGTGGGTGCGCTCCACCCAGCGGCGGTAGTAGTCCAGCACCGCCGCCCTATCCTCCTCCCGGGCGTAGCTTAACCCGGACTTGTCCCCGAAGGAGCGAATATAGCAGGGCTTGGGGGCGTACAGGGTATTTTCATTGCAGAACCCGTAGCCCATCTTGTGGTAAAACGCGGGGTTGAAAGGGTGCAGGCAGCTGATTGGCACGCCTGACCTGGCGTAGTACCGCATCAACACCTCCAAGAGCGTGCGGGCCACGTGCTCCTTTTTCCGCAGAAAATTGGTGGAGACGTAGGCCGCCGCTCCCATCGGCGTCATCACCCCTCTGACGTTGAGGGTGAAGTCCATCATCAGGATGGAGCCCAGCAGGGTTCCATCGTCATCGAAGCAGCCGAGGTAGCGTCCCTCGTCCGGCCGGTACAGTTCGCCCTCCATATTCTTCAGGAGGAGCTCCGGCGTCTTGGACGGGAACGAGGTGACCACGTTCCGGGCCAGCTGCCCAACCTCCGAAGGAAGAACAAACCTGATATCCAATTTGGGTAACACTCCTTTGCCCGGGCCGCCCCTTCCGGCGCGGACGCGGGCAGATCTGCGGGACCGGCTGGACGGCCCCGGGTACACCAGCTTTGCTGCTGTCAATTATGTCAGGTTTTGGGGGAAATGTCAACGGGTCTGTGTAAAATTGTCCCAAAGGGCTTGACAAGTCCTGGCAGATTGGGTAAAGTGGAGGTGTCCCCCGGCGACGGAGCGGGGGGACAGGCAAGGGAGCGATGGAGCGCCTTGGATCGCCGCGGGCGGATCCAGGCGCTTTTTTGAGTTTTTCGGGATGATCCGGGACGGAAGGGGTATAAATATGGATCAATTTCAGCTGGGCACGAAGATTTTCATGGGCGGCGGGCTGGACGGCCTGCTGGCGGGGCGGAAGCGGGTGCTGGTCGTCAGCGACAAGTTCCTGGTGGACAGCGGCAAGGTCTCCTATGTGACGGACGCGGCGGGCCGGACGGGGGCGGAGTGCCGGATCTTCTCCGACGTACAGGCCGACCCGGATATCTCCACCGTCACCGCCGGGGTGGGGCTGCTGCTGGACTTTCAGCCGGACGCGGTGATCGCCTTCGGGGGCGGCTCCGCCATCGACGCGGCCAAGGCCATCCTGTTCTTCTCCGCCAAGCAGCGGGACGTGCGGGAGGTGCTGTTCGCCGCCATCCCCACCACCAGCGGCACCGGGTCGGAGGTGAGCCGGTTCGCCGTCATCACCGACCGGGAGAAGGAGGTCAAGTACCCCCTGGTGGACGATGGGCTGCTGCCCCACGCGGCGGTGCTGGACCCGGTCCTCACGGTGAGCGTGCCGCCGGCTGTCACCGCGGACACGGGCATCGACGTGTTCACCCACGCGGTGGAGGCCTTCGTGTCCACCGCCCGGACGGACTTCTCCGACGCGGCCGCGGAAAAGGCCCTCAAGCTGGCCTACCGCAACCTGCTGGAGGCGTACCGGGATCCGGAGAATTTGGAGGCCCGGCAGAAGATGCACAACGCCTCCTGCCTGGCGGGGATCGCCTTTTCCAACTCGGGGCTGGGGCTGAACCACGGGATGGCCCACGCCCTGGGGGCCCATTTCCACATCTCCCACGGCAGGGCCAACGGCATTTTGCTGCCCTATGTCATGAGCTTCAACGCCGGATGTATCGACGGGCTGACGCCCACGGCGAAGCGGTACGCCCAGATCTCCCGGCTGCTGCGGCTGGACAGCACCAGCGTGCGGCAGAGCGCCCTCCAGCTCATCCGCACCATCCGCAATTCCATGGATAAGCTGGGAATGCCCTCCACCATCAAGGACGCGGGGGTGCCCCAGGCGGAGTTTGAGACGGACGTGGAGGCCATGGCGGCGGACGCCCTGGCAGACCGCTGCACCGCCACCAACCCCAGGGAGTGCAGCCGGGAGGATATCGTGCGGATCTACCGGCGGGCCTATTCGGGAAAGCTGTTTTAATATTAAGGTAGAAAGCGGGCGGCCTGTGGGGTTCCACGGGCCGCCCGGTTTGCCGGAGGGGATTGACATTTGGGCGGGGATGGGGTATTTTATTAGGGTAGGTTGCGACGGGCAGCGGTATCGAAGTGGTCATAACGGGGCTGACTCGAAATCATGTTAT
>CASTQR010000008.1 GCA_949451265.1 uncultured Eubacteriales bacterium
GGATGTTCAACGCCGACGGCTCCGAGGGGGCCATGTGCGGCAACGGCATCCGCTGCTTTGGGAAGTACGTCTACGACAAGCGGTTGACGGACCGGGCCCACCTGACCATTGAGACGGCGGCGGGGGACCGGGAGCTGGCCCTGCTGATCGGCTGCGGGATGGTGACCGGGGCGGTGGTGGGGATGGGCATCCCGGAGGTGGGCCGGCCCATCGAAATTACTGTAAAGGATTTCTCCCGTACAGTCTATCCGGTGTCCATGGGCAACCCCCACGGGGTGGTGGAGGTGGACGACCCCGCCGCCCTGAGCCTGGGGGAGCTGGGCCCCCTGGTGGAGCGCCACCCCGCCTTTCCCCACCGGGTGAACGCCGAGTTTGTCCGGGTGGTGAACCGCCGGGAGCTGGAAATGCGGGTCTGGGAGCGGGGCAGCGGTGAGACGCTGGCCTGCGGTACCGGGGCCTGCGCGTCGGTGGCGGCTATGGCCTCCCAGGGGAAGCTGGACCGGGAGGCTGTAGTCCACCTGGCCGGGGGGGATCTCGCCGTCCGCTGGAACGAAAAAACCGGCCATATGTTCATGACCGGCCCCGCCGTCACCGTGTTTGATGGCGAAACTGCCGATTGACCGGGATGTTTTTCCTGTGGTACAATGATTCATCGAGATAAAGTGAAGGAGTGGTCACTATGGCCCGCGTCAACCAGAACTTCAAAAAGCTCCCCGGAGGATACCTGTTCCCCGAGATCGGCCGACGGGTGCGGGCCTTTTCCGCCCAGAACCCGCCCCTGCCCCTGATCCGCCTGGGGATCGGCGATGTGACCCTGCCCCTGGCCCCCGCCGTGGTGGAGGCTATGGTGAAGGCGTCCAGGGAGATGGGCGTAAAGGAGACCTTCCGGGGCTATTGCGAGGAGACCTGCTGCGCCTACGATTTCCTCCGCTTTGCCATCCGGGACGACTACAAGGCCCGGGGCGTGGATATTGCCGATGACGAAATTTTCGTCTCCGACGGGGCCAAGACCGACTGCGGCAGCATCGGGGACATCTTCTCGGTGGACAATGTGGTGGCGGTGTGCGACCCGGTCTATCCCGTGTATGTGGACACCAACGCCATGGCGGGCCGCGCCGGGGACTACGACGGGGAGAAATGGACGGAGCTGGTCTACCTGCCCTGCACCGCCGAAAACGGGTTTTTCCCGGAACTGCCCGCAGGCAAGGCGCCCGACCTGATCTATATCTGCTCCCCCAACAACCCCACCGGCACGGCGGCCACCAGGGAGCAGCTCAAAGTGTGGGTGGACTACGCCAACGCCCACGGCAGCGTGATCCTGTTCGACTCCGCCTACGAGGCGTTCATCCGGCAGGAGGGTGTCCCCCACAGCATCTACGAGGTGGAGGGGGCCAGGACCTGCGCCATCGAGTTCCGCTCCTTCTCCAAGTCCGCCGGGTTTACCGGGAACCGCTGTGCCTACACCGTGATTCCCAAGGCCCTGGAGCGGGACGGCGCGTCCCTCAACGCCCTGTGGAACCGCCGCCAGGGGAGTAAGTTCAACGGCGTGCCCTACGTGATCCAGCGGGCGGCGGAGGCGGCTCTGTCCCCGGAGGGCAAGGCCCAGACCGGGGAGGCCATCGACTACTATTTAAATAACGCCAAGGTCATCCGGGACGGCCTGACCGCCGCGGGGCTGACGGTGTACGGCGGGGTAAACGCCCCCTACCTGTGGGTAAAAACCCCCAACAATACCCCGTCCTGGGACTTCTTCGACGTGCTGCTGAAAAAGGCGTGCGTGGTCACCACCCCCGGCGCGGGCTTCGGCCCCAGCGGGGAGGGCTACGTCCGGGTCACCGCCTTTGGCGACGCGGACGCCACAAAGGAAGCCGTCCATCGGATCGTGTCCGTCCTGTAACCCACATAAACCGAATAGGCCGGCCCAGCAGGGCAGGGGAAAGCAATTTCCCTTGTCACCACTGGGCCGGTTTTCTCATGCCCGGACGGGCAAGGAACCGTCCCGCTCACGAAAATTTTCCGACCCCGGAATATCGTGGGACACGCCCTCATAGAAATGGGGTAACAAGTGAGGCGGTGACACCATGGACAAGCGATACCCCTGGGAGCAGGCGGCGGCGGTGCTGCCGGAGCCCCTGCGGACAGGCTTGAGAGAACTGGGCCCGGACAGGCTCTCCCAGTTGGAGGAGCTGCGCCTGCGCCGGGGCTTCCCCATGACGGCCCTTCTGTCGAAGGGGGAAGCGGAAACAGACACGCCCCCCATCGGCGAGGAGGAGCTGCGCCAGGTGCTGGAGAACGCAACCCAGTCCTCCGCCCACACGGCGCTGGACCGGGTGCGGCAGGGCTTCGTCACCCTCCGGGGTGGGCACCGGATAGGGCTATGCGGCTCGGTGGTGAAAAAGGACGGGCAGATTGTCACCCTCCGGGAGCTGTCCTCCCTGTCCATCCGGGTGGCCCGCCCGGTGGAGGGACAGGCCCGGACGCTGCTGCCCCAGCTCATGGAGGGTGGCGCCTTTGCCAGCACCCTGATCCTGGCCCCTCCCGGGGCGGGCAAGACCACCCTTCTGCGGGAGCTGGTACGGGGCCTGTCCGACGGGGACTGCGGCCCGCCCCTGCGGGTGGGGGTGGCGGACGAGCGCGGGGAGATCGCCGCCCTGTGGCGGGGGGAGCCCCAGCTCTATGTGGGCCGCCACACCGACGTACTGGACGGCTGTTCCAAGGCGGAGGGGCTGTCCATCCTGATCCGGGGGATGAATCCCCAGGCGGTGGCGGTGGACGAGATCACAGACCCCGCCGACGTGGAGGCGATGACAGCTGCGGCGGGCTGCGGCGCGGCCCTACTGGCCACCGCCCACGGCGGCGGGCCGGAGGATCTGCGGCGCAGGCCGGTGTACCGGGCCCTGCTGTCGGCGGGGGTGTTCCGGCGGCTGGTGGTGCTGGAGCGCCGGGGCGGACAGCGGACGGCCCGGGTGGAGGCCCTGCCGTGATCCGGCTGGCGGGGGCGTGCCTGCTGATGGCTGGGTGCGGGGCCTTAGGGCTGGGTGCGGTGGGCCGCCTGGACGGCCGGGTGCGGGATCTCCGGGAGCTATCAGCGGGGCTGGATATCCTCCGGCGGGAGCTGGGCTGGCGGCTGGCCCCTCTGCCCAACGCCCTGGAGACGGCGGCGGCGGGTGTCCATGGCCGGGCCGCCCGGTTCTTCGCCTTCTGCGCCCAGGGCGCGGGAAAGCCGGAGGCTGCGCCCTTTCAGACGCTGTGGCGGGAAGGGCTGGAGCGGTGCCCACTGTGCCTGGACCGGGAGGACCGGGCGCTGGCGGAGCAGCTTGGCCCGGTGCTGGGCCGCTACGACGGGGACAGCCAGCGGCAGGCGGTGGAGACCGTCCTGGCGGCGCTGTCCCGGCGGCGGGAGCTGGCGGAGGAGGACCGGCGGCGGCTGGGCCGGGTATACGGCGTGCTGGGGGTGACGGCGGGGCTGTTCCTCGTCATCCTGCTCATATGAACCAAGGAGGAGTCAACTTGAACGTGGACCTGATTTTTAAAATCGCCGCCATCGGCATTTTAGTGTCGGTGCTGAACCAGGTGCTGACCCGCTCGGGCCGGGATGAGATGGCCACCATGACCACGCTGGTGGCGCTGGTGGTGGTGCTGATGATCGTGGTGCAGGAGATCAGCGACCTGTTCGACCTGGTGAAGAACCTGTTCGGGCTGTGAGCGACATCGTCAAGGTGGGGGCGGCAGCCATCGCGGCGGCGGTGTGCGCGGTGGTGGTGCGCAAGCAGGCCCCGGAGCTGGCGCTGGTGCTGGGGGCGTGCGCCGGGGCGGTGATCCTGCTGTACTGCTCCGGAGCCCTCCAGGCGGTGACGGAGCTGATGGACAAGCTGATGGAGGCCGGGGGCCTGTCCCCCCAGGTGGTGGGACCGGTGGTCAAGACAGCGGGTGTGGCCATCGTCACCCGCCTGTCCGCCGACTTCTGCAAGGATGCGGGGGAGGGCGGCCTGGCCTCGGCGGTGGAGCTGGCTGGGACGGTGCTGGCTCTGGCGGCGGTGCTGCCGCTGATGACGGCGGTGGTGGACACCCTGACGGGGCTGATCTGAGAGGAGGCGGCGGGATGAACGGCAAGCTGGCGTTGGCGCTTCTGCCCCTGCTGCTGGCCCTGCTGTGCCAGCCCGTTCAGGCGGTATCGCCTGAGCTCCGGGAGGAGGACTTCGGCATCGATCAGGTGGAGCGGTCGGCGGAAGAACAGGGGGGCACGGCGCAGTACGGCGCGGGCCTGGACGACGGGCTGGCGGATCTGGTGGACACCGGCACCCGGGAGCTGGCGGGCATCGTCCGGCGGGCGGCGCGCTCGTCGGTGCTGATCCTGATCATCCTGCTGTTCTGCGGGCTGGCGGAGGCGGTGCAGGAGGGGGCGGGGGGCTTGGCCTCCCGCTCGGTGTCCCTGGCGGGGACGCTGGCGGTGACAGCGGTGGCGGTGGCGGACGTGAACGCCCTGCTGGGCATGGGCACCGGGGCCATCGCCCGGATGGCCTCCTTCGCCAACGTGCTGCTGCCCACGGCGGCGGCGCTGACGGCGGCCACCGGGGCGGTCACCGGGGCGGCGGCCCGCCAGCTTGCCGCGGCCCTCTTTTCCGACCTGCTGGTGAACCTGATCCACGGCCTGCTGGTGCCCCTGCTGTACGGCTACATCGCCGCGTCGGCGGCCCAGGCGGCGGTGGGGGAGGATCGCCTGAAGCGGCTGGCGGATCTCTTGAAGTGGACGGTGACCACCATCCTGACGGTGGTGACCATGGCCTTCGTGGGCTACCTGACCGCCAGCGGCGTGGTGGCGGGAACGGCGGACGCCGCCACAGTGAAGGCCGCCAAATTTGCCATCTCCGGGGCCATCCCGGTGGTGGGGGGCATCCTGTCCGACGCGGCGGAGACGGTGCTGGCCTCGGCGGGGATCTTAAAGGGGACGGTGGGGGTGTTCGGTATGGTGACTATCCTGGGGATCTGCCTGATCCCCCTGCTACAGCTGGCGGTGCATTACCTGGCCTACAAGCTGACGGCGGCGCTGGCCGCTGCCCTGGGGGACGGCCCGGTGTGCGGCCTGGTGGACCGGCTGGGGGGCGCCTTCGGTCTGGTGCTGGGCATGACCGGGGCCTGCTGCCTGCTCCTGCTCATCGCCCTGGTGTCCTGCGTGTCGGTGGCTGCCCTATGACGGCCCTGCGGCAGTGGCTGCTGGGGGTGGCCTGCACCGCCCTGGTGCTGGCGGCGGCGGAAGGGCTGGCCCCCAAGGGCAGCGTGAAAAAGGTGTGCCGTCTGGCAGGGGGGCTGGCCCTGGTGCTGGCGGCGGCGGGGCCGCTGCTCCAGGTGGACAGCGGGCTCATCGCCCGGGCGGCGGAGGAGTACCGGGCCGCCTCCCAAAGCTTTGAGGAAACACTTGCGGAGCAAAACAATTTGCTGTACCAAACCATCATAGAGGACAGGACCGCCGCATATATTGTGGACAAGGCGGAGGAATTGGGCATCCTCTGCCAGGCGGAGGTGACCTGTTCCAATGACGAAAACGGCGTGCCCTGCCCCTGGGAGGTCACCGCCCGGGGCGTCTGGACAGAGGAGAAGCGGGCCGCGCTGGGCCGTCTCCTGGAGGACGATCTGGGCGTTCCCCCCCAGCGGCAGCGCTTTGAGGAGGGACTGCCATGAAGCTCCAGTGGAAGCCCCCGAACGGGGCGGTGTGGAAGCTGCTGGACCAGTACAAATACGTGCTGATTGTCATCGCCGCGGGCATCCTTCTGCTGCTGTGGCCCTCGGGGGACGGGAAGCGGAAGGACGCTGCCGACCCCCCGGCGGAGCCCCAGGAGGACTTCGACCTGGAGGCCCTGGAGGAGAAGCTGTCCCGCACCCTGTCCCAGGTGGAGGGGGCGGGGCAGGTGACGGTGACCCTCACAGTGAAAAGCGGCATGGAGCGGGTGCTGGCCTCCGACCGCACCACCTCCGTCACCGACCGGGGCAGCAGCGTGGAGGAGGAGACGGTGCTGGTGGGCTCCGGCGGCAGCCAGGAGGCGGTGCTGATCACCCGGCAGTATCCCACGTTCCAGGGGGCGCTGGTGGTGTGCCAGGGCGGGGACGACCCTGCCGTCCGCCTGCTGCTGACCCAGGCGGTGTCGGCGCTCACTGGGCTGGGGGCGGACCGGGTGACGGTGTGCAAGGGCGCCGGGTAGGCAAAATATCCTATATCTTGCAAACTATGAAGTGGAGGGCAGAGCAATGAGTGTTTGGAAACGCAACGCGGTGGTGGTGGCCATCGTCCTGTTCGTGGGGGCGGCGGTGTACCTGAACTGGTCGTACAGCAAGGAGGCGGCGGACGGCGGCGGCAAGGACGGCGAGGGCGGCAAGCTGCTGGGCCAGACCACCCTGGTAAACGGGGAGAACGACGGCAAGGGCGGCCAGACCGGCACGGGCAAGGACGACGGCAAGGATGCGGATCCCAAGGCCAGCGCCGATCCCAGCGCCGCCCCCACTGGGGAGCCGGGGGGCGCTACGTCCACAGGCTACTTCGCCTCCGCCCGGCTGAACCGCCAGCAGGCCAGGGACAGCGCCCTGGAGCTGCTCCAGAAGGCTGCCGCCGATGAGAATGCCCAGCAGACCGTGCTGGACGAGGCCAACGCCTCCATCCAGACAATGGCAGCCCTTACCCTGTCCGAGGCCAACGTGGAGAATCTGGTCACCGCCAAGGGCTATGGCGACTGCGTGTGCTTCATCAACGAGAACAGCGCCAGCGTGGTGGTGTCCTCCACCGCCGACGGGCTGAACGAGACGGACATCGCCAAGATCGCGGAGATCGTCATGGAGGAGACGGGCCTTACCCCCACCAAGGTGACCATTATCGAGGCGGAGCCATGAAAGAAGCGCGGAGCGCCCGGGAGCAGGCGGCTAAGACACGGATCGGAGTGGACGGCTTGTCGGCCCACAGGGCGGACAAACGGCGCGCGCAGTCGGAGTGGCTTAGACGCCGTCGCGGAGGGTGCACAGCGTGACAATGAAAAATGGGTTGTAATTTCATGGCCGGGGTGATATAATACCTCCAACCTGAAAAAAGGAGCGTGAGGCGTTATGGCCGAAGGCAGGGAATATATCTCCCACGAGAGCGAGCTGGGCAGCGTCAGCATTTCCGAGGAAGTGCTGGCTGTCATCGCCGCCGCCGCCGCGGTGGAGGTGGAGGGCGTGAGCTGTCTGGGCTCCGGCCTGAGCAGCGATGTGACCGCCACCGCCAACCGCAAGGCGCTGACCAAGGGCGTGCGCCTGTGGGTGGAGGAGGAGAAGGTGACGGTGGAGCTGTCCATTCTGGTCCGGTACGGCTATGTAGTCACCGACGTGGCCCGGGCGGTGCAGGACGCGGTGTTCAGCGCGGTGGAGAACACCAGCGGGCTGGGCGTGGCCTGCGTCAATGTGGCCGTGGTGGGCGTGACCTTCCAGAAATAACGGGGCTTTCCCGAGAGCCGGGCCGTCTGGCCCGGCTTCTTTTCGCCCTTTTTGCCGGAGGCGGAAAAAAGGGGTTTTCTTTTTCCCGGCTGGCGTGTATAATAGATTGAATATATTGGAGTGTTGCGCCCATAGAGAGAAACCGGCGGCTTTGCCGGGAAAGGATGATGTCCCCATGAACAGAAGCACCGCCCGTGAGATCGCCGTCCACCTCACCTTCGCCCTGGCCTTTTCCAGCGGGAGCGCCGAGGAGCTGCTGGCCCGGGAGCTGACCCCGGAGCACTTTGCCCTGCGGGCCAAGGACGAGCCGCTGTACGCCGAATTTCCCGGGGAAGGGGAGCTGGCCTATATCACCCGGCTGGCAAAAGGCGTGGGCGGCCACGGGGCCGAGCTGGACGGCTATATTGAGAAGTACGCCAAGGGGTGGCGGTTCTCCCGGATCGACCGGGTGGCCTCCGCCATCATGCGGGTGACCATGTACGAGATCCTGTATATGCCCGACGTGCCCAACAAGGTGGCCATCAATGAGGCGGTGGAGATCGCCAAGAAGTACCTGGACGACGACGTGGTGAAGTTTATCAACGGCATTCTGGGCTCCTTTGTGCGCGCCGAGCTGCCGGAGCAGGAGTGATGGGGATGGACGCACAGTGTCTGGGCTTTGACACCAGCAATTACACCACCTCCGCCGCGGTGTTCGGCGGCGGGACGGCGGAGAACCGGGGCAAACTGCTGACGGTGCCTGAGGGGGCGCTGGGCCTGCGGCAGAGCGACGCCCTGTTCCAGCACGTGAAGCGGCTCCACCTGATGGTGGAACAGCTCCGGGCGGAGGGGGCTCTGGGGCAGGTCGCCGCCGTGGGTGCTTCCACCCGCCCTCGGGAGGTGGAGGGCTCCTATATGCCCTGCTTCCTGGTAGGGGAGGGGGAGGGCCGCGCGTTAGCCGCGGCTTTGGGCGTGCCCTTCTGCCCCTGCTCCCACCAGCAGGGGCACGTGGCGGCGGCGGCCTGGTCGGCGGGCCAGGAGGACCTGCTGGACAAGCCCCACCTGGCCTGGCACCTGTCCGGCGGCACCACCGAGCTGCTGCGGGTGGAGCCGGAGGGTCACACCGTCCGGGCCGAGGTGGCGGGCGGCACCAGCGACATCTCCGCGGGCCAGCTGGTGGACCGGGCGGGGCTGCTGCTGGGCCTGCCTTTCCCGGCGGGCAAGGCGCTGGACGCCCTGTACCCGGAGGCGGACGACACCAGCTTCTTCCGGGTGAAGCTGAACGGCCTGACCTTCTCCCTGTCCGGCATGGAGAACAAGGTGAAGGAGCTGGCGGAGCGGGGCGAAAAGCCCGCCAACGTGGCCCGGTTCACCATCGACACCATTCTAAATGTGCTGCTGCGGGCCACCCAGGAGGCCCAGAGGAAATGGCCGGGGCTTCCGGTGCTGTGCTCCGGCGGGGTGGCCTCCAACCGGCAGATCCGGGCCGCCATGGAGAAAAGCTGCGGCGCGGTGTTCGCCCAGCCCCAGTACGCCACCGACAACGCGCTGGGGGTGGCCATCCTGGCCCACCGGGCGCTGGAGCGGGGGGCTGCGGGATGAACCTGACCAACCTGCCCGTCTTTACCGTGTCCCAGGTAAACGGTTATGTAAAGGAATTGATGGACGGGGACGAACTGCTCACCGGCCTGCTGGTGCGGGGGGAGATCTCCAACTACAAACGCTACCCGTCGGGGCATCACTATTTTTCGTTAAAGGACGAGGAGGGTGCCCTGCGGTGCGTCATGTTCCGGGGGGAGGCGGCCCGTCTGCGGTTCCGCCCGGAGAACGGGATGCGGGTGGTGGCCTTCGGCCGGGTGTCGGTGTACCCCCGGGACGGGGCCTACCAGCTCTACTGCCAGGAGCTGATGCGGGATGGCCGGGGGTCGCTGGACGAGGCGTTCGAGCGGCTGCGCCGCCGCCTGGAGGCGGAGGGCCTGTTCGACGAGGCGAACAAACAGCCCCTGCCGGAATACCCGAAGAAGATCGCCCTGGTGACCTCCCCGGCGGGGGCGGCGGTGCGGGATATGCTGCGGATTTTAGGGGCCCGCTGGCCACTGGCGGAGGTGCTGGTGGCCCCCGTCCGGGTGCAGGGAAGCGAGGCGGCGGGGGAGATCGCCGCCGCCATCCACCGGCTGAACAACCGGGCGGACATCGACCTGATCATCGCCGGACGGGGCGGGGGTTCCATGGAGGACCTGTGGGCCTTCAACGAGGAGGTGGTGGCCCGGGCCATCGCCGTCTCCAACATCCCGGTGATCTCCGCCGTGGGCCACGAGCCGGATGTGACCATCGCGGACTACGCGGCGGATCTACGGGCGGCCACTCCCTCCAACGGGGCGGAGCTGGCGGTGCCCGATCAGGCAGAGGAGCGGGAGCGGTTGGCCCAGCTGAACCGCCGGCTGGCCCGGGCCTTGCGTGTCCGGCTGGAGGGTGCCCGCCTGGAATTGAAAAGGCTGAACAGCAGCCGCACTTTACAGAATATCAGGGCCCCCATCCAGGACCGGAGGCTGGCGGTGGACGATCTGCGCCGCCGGATGGGGCTGGCGCTGGCCCATGACACGGAGAAGGCACGGCAGCGGCTGGACGCCCGGAAGGGCCGCCTGCCCCTGGCGCTGAAGGCCCGCACGGCAGGGCAGCGGGGGCGGCTGGGCCGCCTGTCCGCAGGGCTGGACGCCCTGAGCCCCCTGAAGGTGCTGGGCCGGGGGTATGCCCTGGCCCGGAGGGGGGAGGACGTGGTGTCCTCCATCGCCCAGGCGGAGCCGGGGGAGCGGATCGAGGTGCTGGTGTCCGACGGGGCGCTGGACTGCGTGATCGAGGGGAAGGAGGAGAGGACATGGCGGTGAAAAAGCCGTCCTTCGAGCAGGCCATAGGCCGCTTGGAGGAGATCGTGGGATTGCTGGAGCGGGGCGAGTGCGGCCTGGACCAGTCCCTGAAGCTGTTTGAGGAGGGGGCCAAGCTGGCGGGCCAGTGCGAGGAGCTGCTGGACAAGGCGGAGCAGAAGGTGAACCTCCTGCTGGCCAACGGCGAGGAAGTGCCCTTCGAGGGGGAGGACGAGTGATGGACTACCGGGCGGAGTACCAGGCGGCGCTGGCCCTGGTGGAACGGGAGCTGTCCGGCAGCTTTTTGGCGGACGGCCCTCACAAGGCGCTGTTGGAGGCCATGCGGTACAGTCTGCTGGCCGGGGGCAAGCGGGTGCGGCCCGTGCTGACGCTGAAATTCTGTGCGGCCCTGTGCGGCGAGATGGAGCCGGCGCTGGACTATGCCTGTGGAGTGGAAATGCTTCACACCTACTCTCTCATCCACGACGACCTGCCCTGCATGGACGATGACGAGCTGCGCCGGGGCAAGCCCACCTGCCACGTGAAGTACGGCGAGTGGCTGGCTCTGCTGGCGGGGGACGCACTGCAAACCGCGGCCTTTGAGCGGCTGGCCTCGTCCACAAGGACCACTCCGGCAGCCAACGGGAAAGCCTGCGCGGTGCTGGCCCAGGCGGCGGGCGCCGCCGGGATGTGCGGGGGCCAGTACCTGGATATCGTGGACGAGGGGAAGGTGCTGGACGAGGAGCGCCTCACCCAGATCCACCTGTGGAAAACCTCGGCGCTGCTGCGGGCGGCCTGCCTGCTGGGGCTGACCGCCTCCCCGGTGGAGCCCGCCCCGGAGCAGTGGGCGGCGGCGGAGCGGTACGCCCGGGAGCTGGGCCTGGCCTTCCAGATCCGGGACGATATGCTGGATGTGTCCTCCACCGCCGAGGAGCTGGGCAAGCCCATCGGCTCGGACGCGGACAACGGCAAGACCACTTTCGCCTCCCTGTACGGGCTGGAGGAGTGCGGGCGCCTGGTGGCGGAGCACACCCGGCTGGCCCAGGAGAACGTGAAGGGCGCGTTCCGGGACACGGAGTTCCTGTGTGCGCTGGCTCAGTCGCTGGCGGTGCGGATCAGTTAGGCAACAGGCAGGGGCTTTTTGGCCCCGCCGTATGAAACGCCTTGAAGTGCGCAAAGTAGTGCCACGGAGCTCCGCCCTGTTGGTTGGGCGGGTTCCGACCATCCGGAGAATCACAGGTTCGAAAAAACAGGCAGGGGGCGGGGCCCATGGTGAACAAAATTCTGCTGATCGCGGTGTCGGCCTGGGCGGCGGCTCAGGTGCTGAAGCTGCTGATTGCCACGGCGGTGTACCACAAGCTCGACCTGACCTACTTGACCACCGGGGGCGGTATGCCCAGCTCCCACTCGGCGCTGGTGTGCGCCTGCGCGGTGTCCACCGCCTTTGAGACAGGGCTGGACTCCCCGGTGTTCGCCGTGGCGGCGGTGGTGGCGTTTATCGTCATGTACGACGCCGCCCATGTGCGGCTGGAGACGGGGAAGCAGGCCAAGGTGCTGAACCAGCTCATGCGGAACCTGGGGGAAGGCCGGCCGGAGACCTTTGAGGAGGACCTGAAGGAGCTCATCGGCCACACGCCCCTTCAGGTAGCGGTGGGGGCGGTGCTGGGCGTGGCGGTGGGGGCGGTCGGAAGCCTCATCGTATTTTGACAGGAAAAGGGGCCCCCGAAAAGCCGCCTTTTGGCTTTTTGGGGAGAAGGGGGCAGCGAAATGACTGAGCGTTCGCAAAAAGGCGGAAGCGAGGGATATGAAGCTTGTCCCAACGAAAGGAGGTGCGCCCATGATTCCGGAACAAATCCATGAGATCACTGACTTGCAGGCCCGGATGCTGTGCGATCAGCTCCGGGAGCGGATTGTGGACAGCGTTTCCAAAACGGGGGGCCATTTGGCCTCCAGCCTGGGGGTGGTGGAGGCCACGGTGGCCGTCCACCGGGTATTCGACCTGGAGACCGACCGTCTGGTGTTCGACGTGGGCCACCAGTGCTATGCCCATAAGATCCTCACCCAGCGGGGGGGGCGGATGGACACCCTGCGGAAGCTGGGGGGGCTGTCCGGCTTTCCCAAGCCCCGGGAGCACCGGGCGGACGCCTTCATCGCGGGCCACGCCTCCAACGCGGTGTCGGTGGCCCTGGGCATGGCCCGGGCCAGGACGCTGAATCGGGAGAACTACTGCGTGCTGGCCATGCTGGGGGACGGGGCCATGACCGGCGGGCTGGCCTACGAGGGCCTGTCCGACGCGGGGCAGAGCGGGGAGCAGCTGGTGGTGATCCTCAATGATAATGGCATGTCCATCACCAAGAACGTGGGGGGCGTGGCCCGGCACCTGGCCCAGCAGCGGCTCAAGCCCCAGTACCTCCAATTCAAAAAGTTCTACCGGAAGGTCACCGGGGCCACGGCGGTGGGCCGGGGGCTGTACCGCTTCACCCATAAGACCAAGCAGGCGGTGAAGAACGCCGTCCTCCACTGTAGTATGTTTGAGGACATGGGCTTTACTTACCTTGGCCCGGTGGACGGGCATGACGTGAACTACCTCACCCGGCTGCTGCGGTACGCCAAGGAGCTGAACTGTCCTGTCCTGCTCCACATCAAGACTGTAAAGGGGAAAGGCTATCCACCTGCTGAACAGGAGCCCGACCGCTTCCACGGGATCGGCCCCTTCGATAAGGATACGGGCGCGCCGCTGGGCGGCCACGGCGAGACTTTTTCCTCCGTATTCGGGGATACCCTGTGTGAGCTGGCGAAGAAGCGGGGGGACGTGGCGGCCATCACCGCAGCCATGCCGGGGGGCACGGGGCTGGACCGCTTCGCCAGGGAGTACCCTGATCGCTTCTTTGACGTGGGCATCGCGGAGGGCCACGCCGTGGCCATGGCCGCGGGGATGGCCAAACAGCGGGCGGTGCCGGTGGCGGCGATTTACTCCACCTTTTTACAGCGGGCCTATGATATGCTGATCCATGACGTGGCCATCCAGGGGCTCCACGTGGTGTTCGGCGTGGACCGGGCGGGGCTGTCCGGGGAGGACGGCGAGACCCACCACGGTGTGTTCGATGCGGCCTACCTCAGCACGGTGCCGGGGATGAAGATCTACTGTCCCGCCAGCTTCGAGGAGCTGCGGGCCATGCTGAGGTACGCGGTGGAGAAGTGCCGGGGCCCGGTGGCGGTGCGCTATCCCAGGGGGGGCGAGGGGGCCTTCCAGGCCCTGTGCGGCATCGAGGGGGCCAGCGTCATCCGTCCGGGGACGGACGTGACCATCGCCGCCTACGGCACCATGATCAACGAGGCGCTGGCGGCGGCGGAGCTGCTGGCGGAGCATGGGGCGTCCGCCCAGGTGGTGAAGTGGAACAGCATCGCCCCCCTGGACGTGGACACTGTGGCCGCCTGCGCCCAGAAAACCGGGCGGCTGGTGGTGGCGGAGGAGTGCGTGGATGCGGGCTGTGTGGGCCGGAGGGTGGCGGCGGAGCTGGCCCTCCGGGGCGTGCCCGGGGTCAAGCTGGCCCTGGTGAACCTGGGGGACCGCTTCGTCCAGCAAGGCACCGTGGCGGAGCTGCGGCAGCTTTGCGGCATCGACGGGGCGTCCATCGCCAAAAAAGCCCTGGAGGTGATGGGCCGTGGCTAAAAAGCGGCTGGACGTGCTCCTGGTGGAGCGGGGGCTGATGGAGAGCAGGCAGAAGGCCCAGGCGGTGATCATGGCGGGGCAGGTCTACTCCGGGGAACGGCGGCTGGACAAGGCCGGGCTGGCCCTGGACGAGGGGACGCCCCTGGAGATCCGGGGCCAGGCCCTGCGCTATGTGAGCCGGGGCGGGCTGAAGCTGGAAAGGGCTATGCGTTCCTTCCCCATCACGTTAGAGGGGAAAACCGCCGCCGACATCGGAGCGTCCACCGGGGGGTTCACCGACTGTATGCTGCAAAACGGGGCGGCGAGGGTGTACGCCGTGGACGTGGGCTACGGGCAGCTGGCCTGGGCCATCCGGAACGACCCGCGGGTGGTGTGCCTGGAGCGCACCAACGCCCGCTACCTCACGGCGGAGCAGATTCCGGAGCCGCTGGACTTCGCCTCCATCGACGTGTCCTTTATCTCCCTGGGGCTGATCCTGCCCGCCCTGCGCCCCCTGCTGAGGGAGGGCGGCGAGGTGGCGGCCCTGGTGAAGCCCCAGTTTGAGGCGGGCCGGGAGAAGGTGGGCAAAAAAGGCGTGGTGCGGGATCCCGCCGTCCACCTGGAGGTGCTGGAGCAGTTCCTCCGCCACGCGGCCCAGGCGGATTTTTCTGTGAAGGGGTTAGATTTTTCACCCATACGGGGGCCGGAGGGGAATATTGAGTATCTGGGCTACCTGCGGGCCGGGGCCGGAGAGGACGGGGCCTTTGACCTGCCCGGGCTGGTGCGGCGATCCCACGAGACGCTGAAGGGGGAGGGGGAACAACATGAAGGTGGTGCTTAGCCCTAACCCGTACCGGGACCGGGGCCTCCGGGCGGCCCAGTTCGCCCGCCGTGTGCTGGAACACAGCGGGGTGGAGACGGTGGTGTGCCTGCCCTTTGAACTGGATGAGGGCAGCCGTTTGGAGCTGCCCGCCGACCAGCCCCTGGGCAGGCTGGCCCAGGAGCTGGAAGGGGCGGACGTGCTGGTGTGCTTCGGCGGGGACGGCACCATCCTCCACTCCGCCCGGGAGGCCACCGCCCGGAACGTCCCCGTGCTGGGGGTGAACCTGGGGAGCATCGGCTTTATGGCGGAGCTGGAGCACAACGAGCTGTCCCTGCTGTCCCGGCTGGCTGGGGGGCGGTTCGGGGTGGAGCGCCGGATGATGCTGGACGTGACGGTGCGGCGGGAGGGCCGCCCGGTGTTCACCGAGTCGGCGCTGAACGATGCGGTAGTGACCAAGGGGGCGGTGGCCCGGGTGCTGGATCTGGAGGTGACGGGGGATCGGGTGGTGATCTCGTCCTTCTCCGGGGACGGGCTGGTGGTGGCGACCCCCACCGGCTCCACCGCCTATTCCATGGCGGCAGGGGGGCCCATCGTGGAGCCTACCGCCCAGAATATCATCATCTCCCCCATCTGCGCCCACTCCCTCCACGCCAAGCCCTTTGTGCTGGACAGCGCCCGGACCGTGGGGGTGCGGGTGGCGCCGGGGAGCAAAAAGACGGCCTACCTGTCGGTAGACGGCGGACGGGCCTTCCGGGTACAGCCGGGGGATTGGGTGGAGTGCCGCCGCTCCAAGCAGGTGACCCGGCTGGTGAAGCTCACCGGACGGAGCTTCTACGAGCGGATCAACCAGAAATTAGGCAAGGCGTAAGGGGGATACAGATATGCTCTCCTTGCTTCACATTGAGAATATCGCGGTGATCTCCGAGGCGGACATCACCTTTGACCGGGGCTTCAACGTGCTGACCGGCGAGACGGGCGCGGGTAAATCCATTGTCATCGACGCCATCGGCGCCATCATGGGGGAGCGCACCAGCCGGGATCTGATCCGCACCGGGGCCAAGTCCGCACGGGTGTCGGCGGTGTTCCGGGATCTGCCCGCGCTGGAATGGTTTGAGCGGCAGGGGATTGCCCCGGACGAAAACGGGGAGCTGCTGATTGAGCGGGCTATCCAGGGAGACGGGAAGAACGTGTGCCGGGTGAACGGACGGCCCCTGCTGGTGACCCAGCTGCGGGAGCTGGGCTGCCAGCTGCTGAACATCCACGGCCAGCACGACGGCCAGCAGCTTTTGGATGAGGAGTGCCACCTGGACTACCTGGACAGCTTCGGCGGCACGGGGGAACAGCGGGCGGCGTTCGGCGCGGCTTATGAGAAGGTACGTTCCCTGCGCCGGGAGCGGGATGAGCTCCAGATGGACGACGCGGAAAAGGCCCGCCGGATCGACACGCTGACCTACCAGATCGAGGAGCTGGAGCGGGCGGAGCTGAAGGAGGGCGAGGACGAGGAACTGTCCCAGCGCCGGGACGTGCTGCGCAACGCCGAGCGGCTCACCGATGCGGTGGACGGGGCGTGGCAGGCCCTCACCGGCGGGGACGATGGGGCGGGGGCGGTGTCCCTGCTGATGGAGGCGGAGAACCGGCTGGCCCAGGGCGGGCGGTATAGCGGCGGTTTAAAGGAGCTGTCGGAGAAGGCGGCCCAGCTCCGGTGCGACGCCGACGACCTGGCGGAGCTGGTGCGGGACCTCCGGGGGACGCTGGACTTCTACCCCGGAGAGCTGGACGAGATCGAGGAGCGGCTGGACAAGCTGTACCGCCTGAAGAAAAAATACGGTGGCAGTACGGCGGAGATGCTGGCCTACCTGGAAAAGTGCCGCGCGGAGCTGGACGCCATTCAGTTTTCCGAGGACCGGATCACCCGGCTGGACAAGGAGCTGGACAAGGCCCTGGCCCTGGCAAGAGAGCAAGGGAAACTCCTTTCCACCCAGCGGCGGGCGGCGGCGGAGCGGCTGTCCGCCCGGATCCAGGGGGAGCTGAAGGAGCTGGATATGCCCAAGGTGCGCTTTGAGGTGGAGTTTGGCCCCAAGGACGCCGCCGATGGCATGGACGCCACCGGGATGGACACGGTGCGCTTCCTCATGTCCGCCAACGTGGGGGAGGATTTGAAGCCCATCAATAAAATCGCCTCCGGCGGCGAACTGTCCCGGATCATGCTGGCGCTGAAGAACGTGCTGGCGGAGACGGAGCAGGTGACCACCCTGATCTTCGACGAGGTGGACACCGGCGTGTCCGGCCGGGCCGCGGGCAAAGTGGCCCGGAAGCTGTTCCAGGTGTCGGACACCAAGCAGGTGCTGTGCGTCACCCACCTGCCCCAGATCGCCGCCATGGGGGACGTGCACTTCTCCGTGGAGAAGGGGGAGCGGGACGGGCGCACCTACACCGAGGTGGAGCGGCTGGACCGCCCCCGCCGCCGGGAGGAGCTGGCCCGGCTCAGCGGGGGGGAGGTCACCGCCGTCATGCTGGACGGGGCGGAGGAGCTTTTGTCCGCCGCAGAGGAGTTCAAGAAAAAGGCTGGGAAGCGGAAATGATCAAGGCGCTGTTTTTCGATGTGGACGGGACGCTGGTGTCCTACCGGAACAAGTTTTTATCCGATCGGCTGCTGGCGGATCTGGCCGCCCTGCGGGAGCGGGGGATTAAAATTTTCCTCAGCACGGGGCGGGCCTTGCAGGATTTGGAGCGTACCGGGATGCTCCGGGGGGCGCGGTTCGACGGCTATGTGACCATCAACGGGCAGTTCTGCTGCGACGGGGACAGCGTCCCTTTCCGCGACAGGCCCATTGACCTGGACGATATGCGGGGGGCCTATCAGGTCATGCGGGACAATCCCGGCATATCCGCCCTGCTGGAGGGGAACGGGGAGAGCTGGATCACCCAGATCAACGACCGGGTGCCGGAGATCTACGAGTTTCTACATACGGAGCCCTATCCCGCCTGCCCCCTGGAGGAGCTGCTGGGCGGGCGGGTGTACCAGTTCGTCCCCTTCGTCACCCCGGAGGAGGAGGGGCCGTTTGTGGAGGCCATGCCGGGGTGCATCCACACCCGCTGGCACCCCATGGGGCTGGATATCATGCCCGCAGACGGCGGCAAGGACGTGGGTGTCCGGGCGGCGATGGAGCGGTACGGGCTGGCGCGGGACGAGATCATGGCCTTCGGCGACGGGGAGAACGATATGCCCATGCTGCGGCTGGCGGGGACGGCGGTGGCTATGGGGAACGCCGAGGAGCCGGTGAAGGAGCTGGCGGACTATGTGACGGCCGCGGTGGACGAGGACGGGGTGCCCCGAGCCCTGCGGCACTTCGGACTGCTGCCTCCGGGATAGAAATTTTTTGAAATGATACGTGAAGACCGGGCCTGGAAGGGGGCCGCGTGAGCGGATTTTCCCCTCCCCGGCCTGGTTTTTTCCTCCTGAACCGGAAATTTTCCGGGAATTTTGCAAATTTGAGGTTGCATTGCCAATTTAAAAAGGGTATACTACTGATGAGATATTATACATAGGCTAAAGGGGGCGAGAAAGTGTACCAGGTCGGAGACAAGGTGGTGCATCCCATGCATGGGGCCGGGGTCATTGACTCCATTGTCCAGCGCAAGGTGGCCGGGAAGCTGGAGGAATACTACCTGCTGAAGCTGTCCGTGGGCAGCATGACGGTGATGATCCCCACGGGGAACACCCAGGAGATCGGCGTGCGCCCCGTGGTGTCGGGCCAGGAGGCGGAGAGCCTGATCAGCGCCATGGAAGGCATCGAGGTGGACATGACCCAGAACTGGAACCGGCGCTACCGGGAGAACATGGTGCGCCTGAAAAGCGGGAACCTGCTGGAGGTGGCCCGGGTGGTAAAGGGGCTGCTGCTCCGGGAGGACCAGCGGGGCCTGTCCAATGGGGAGCGGAAAATGCTCCACACCGCCAAGCAGATTCTGATCTCCGAGCTGGTGCTGGCCCAGAGCCTGCCCTACAAGACGGTGGAGGAGAACATCGACATGGTGCTGAACCATTGAGTGGAAAGCGGGAGGGAGCCGAAGGGCTCCTTTTTGCGCAGGAGGGGGAGTTTTTCATGGGCCTGTTTCGTAGAAAAAAGAAGGAGCCGGAGGCGCTTTGCTCCGCCGTCATTGTGGCCGCCGGGGCGTCCAGCCGCATGGGGCTGGACAAGCTGCTGGCGGAGGTGGGCGGCATGCCGGTGATCGTGCGCTGCATCGAGGCGTTCCAGCAGGCCCCCAGCGTCGCGGAGGTGGTGGTGGTCACCCGGGAGGATCTGGTGCCCGAGGTGGCCCGCCTGTGCCAGGATTTCCAGATCACCAAGGTGACCAAGGTGATCCGGGGCGGGGAGAACCGCACCCAGTCCGCCCGCCTGGGCACGCTGGAGGCCCGGCAGGACACGCCGCTCATCGCCATCCACGACGGGGCGCGGCCCTTTGTGTCCGTCCAGATCATTGAGGAGGCGGTGGCCCAAGCCGCCAAAAACGGCGCCGCCGCCCCCGCCGTCCCGGTGAAGGACACCATCAAGATCGTGGAGAACGGGCTGGTCAGCCAGACACTGGACCGGGCGTCCCTGTACGCCGTGCAGACCCCCCAGGTGTTCGACGCCTCCCTGATCCGGGCGGCCCTGCAGAAGGCGCTGGACGACGGGGCCGATCTCACCGACGACTGCGCCGCCGTGGAGCGGCTGGGGATGAAGGTAGCCCTCACGCCCGGCGACGAGCGGAACATCAAGCTGACCACCCCCATAGATTTAGAGGTGGGGGAGATCCTGGCGGCGGAGGGGGCCGGGGTGCTGTGAGAATCGGGCACGGATATGATGTCCACCGGCTGGTGGAGGGCCGGAAGCTCATCCTGGGCGGGGTGGAGATCCCCTTTGAGAAAGGGCTGCTGGGCCACTCGGACGCGGATGTGCTCACACACGCCATCATGGACGCCCTGCTGGGGGCGGCGGCGCTGGGGGACATCGGCAGGCTGTTCCCGGACAGCGACCCGGCCTACGCGGGGGCAGACAGCCTGGTTCTGCTCCGCCGGGTAGCCGATGTGCTGGCGGAGCACGGATACGGGATCGGCAATGTGGATGCCACGGTGCTGGCCCAGCGGCCCAGGCTGGCCTCCCACATCCCGGAGATGAGGCAGCGGCTGGCCGCCGCCATGGGCATGGATCCTGGCCGGGTGAGCGTGAAGGCCACCACGGAGGAGGGCCTGGGCTTTACCGGGACGGGGGAGGGTATGGCCGCCCACGCGGTGGCACTGATCGACGAAAAGTAAAGAAGCGTGGAACCCGCGTCCCCCTCAGGGCATAGGATGGCCTTGAGGGGGGCGCTTTGCCGTCCCCCTCCACGGGCAATCAGACGACACGGGAAAGGAATGGTGGGCCCATGGTTTATTATCTGATCATCTGCCGCTCGCTGACCTACGCCCAGCGCACCGCCCATGTGCTGGAGCGGGCGGGTATCCCTGGATACGTCCTGCGCGCCCCGAAGGTGATCTCCAAGGAGGGCTGCGGCTACTGTGTGCGTATCGCGGAGCGGCGGCTCACCGACGCGCTGGTGGTGCTGCGCCGGGAGGGGCTGGCCCCCAAGCAGGTGTTCCTCCAGTCGGCGGACGGAGAATACAGCGAGGTGAAGGCATGATCTATCTGGACAGCGCGGCAACAACGCTGGAAAAGCCACAGGCCGTCCCGGCCCGCACCGCCTGGGCCATGACCCATCTGGCCAGCCCCGGCCGGGGCGGGTACGGCGCGGGCATGGGGGCGGCGGAGCTGGTCTACCGG
>CASTQR010000009.1 GCA_949451265.1 uncultured Eubacteriales bacterium
CCGCGGCCCAGCAGGCCATCGGCAAGTCCTATGACGGCAAGTGGGACGAGATCGGTGGCGGCGTGCTGAAGCTGGGCGCCAAGGACGACGCTGTGGGCCTGCCCACCGCCACCTGGTCCATGGAGAAGTTCACCGTGGACGACTACAACAAGCTGTTCGAGAGCATCAAGGGCGGCACCGTCACCGTGGACGCCGACTACGAGGCCGGCCTGGAGCAGGCCTGGTCCAACCTGACCCTGAAGATCGTCCCCTGATCGTCAGGCGCCAATCGGATACTTAGAAAGAGGAGGGCGCGAACGCGCCCTCCTCTTTTCACAATTCTGCCGCCCCTCAAAGCTCCTTGCGGATGCGGTTGAGGGCGTTCTTTTCCAGCCGGGACACCTGGGCCTGGGAGATGCCCACCTCGGCGGACACCTCCATCTGGGTCTTGCCCTGAAAGAAGCGCAGGGCCAGGATCCGCTGCTCCCGCTCGTCCAGCTTGTTGATGGCGTCCCCTAACGCGATATGATCCAGCCACGCCTCGTCCGTGTTCTTTTTGTCCTTTACCTGATCCATAACGCACACCGTGTCCCCGCCGTCAGAATACACCGGTTCGAACAGGGACACCGGATCCACCACCGCGTCCAGCGCCATCACCACGTCCTCCCGGCGCAGCTCCAGGATCTGGGCGATCTCGTCCACGGTGGGCTCCTTCTGGTGTTCCGCCATATACTTCTCCTTGGCCTGGAGCACCCGGTAGGCTGTGTCCCGCACGGAACGGGACACCCGGATGGCGCTGTTGTCCCGGAGGTAGCGTCGGATCTCTCCCACGATCATGGGCACGCCGTAGGTGGAAAAACGCACGTCCATGTCGATGTTAAAGTTGTCGATGGCCTTGATCAGCCCGATGCAGCCCACCTGGAACAGATCGTCCACATTCTCCCCCCGGCCGGAAAACTTCTGGATCACCGACAGCACCAGCCGGAGGTTGCCGGAGATCAGCTCCTCCCTGGCCTGCATTTCCCCCGCCCTGGCCCGGCGGAGGAGTTCCAGGCTCTCCTCACTTTTCAGCACCTTCAGCTTGGCCGTATTGACGCCGCAGATTTCTACCTTGCCCTGCACCGGATGCCACCTCGCTCGCTCGGAATTGGTTCAAAGAGAGTATTTCCGATGGGCGCTCTTTCATACGGCGGCGGGGCGGGGGATATTTTTTATCGTCAGACCGCTTTCGATTGATTTTTTGTGTCCGGCTTTTTTCTCACATCATCCGCAGGATCTCCTTCTTGAGCCGGTCGATGATCCGCTTCTCCAGCCGGGAGATGTAGGACTGGCTGATGCCCAACTGGTCGGCCACCTCCTTCTGGGTGCGCTCCCGCCGCCCGTCCAGGCCGAAGCGCAGGGTGATGATGGTGCGCTCCCGCTCCGACAGGCGGCTGACGGCGGTGAACAGCAGGTCCCGGTCCACGTCGTCCTCGATGGGCTTCTCGATGCTGTCGCTGTCGGTGCCCAGCACGTCGGACAGCAGCAGCTCATTCCCGTCCCAGTCGGTGTTCAGCGGCTCGTCTAAGGACACCTCCCCCCGGCGGTTGGCGTTCTTCCGCAGGTGCATGAGAATCTCATTCTCAATGCACCGGGAGGCGTAGGTGGCCAGCTTGATATTTTTGGCGGGCTTGTAGGTCTCCACCGCTTTGATGAGCCCGATGGTGCCGATGGAGATCAGATCCTCAATGCCCACCCCGGTGTTCTCAAACCGCCGGGCGATGTACACCACCAACCGCAGGTTGTGCTCGATGAGCCGGGCACGGGCCTCCGGCCTGCTGTCCTCCCCCTCCAGGGCGGCCAGCAGGCGGGCCTCCTCCTCCCGGGTGAGGGGGGCGGGGAGGGTATCGCTGCCCCCGATGTAGTGGAGGGAACCGCATAGGGGCACCCCCAGCCGCTCCAGCAGGCGGCACAGGCGGATATATGGGTGAAGCAAAAGCATGTCAAATTCCTCCTATTAAAGCCTGATAGCCGCCCCCGTCGTCCAGCGCCGTGGGGGATAGGGCCACCAGCAGCCGCCCCAGCGGCCTGCCGTCCACGGCGACGCCACGGGAGCGCAGGGCCAGCAGCATCCCGCACTCCACCCCCACCGCCCGGTAGGGGATCAGCCGGGCCTGCCGCCCCCCGGCGGCGTGGCACCGCTCCAGCGAGCGGATGGGATCGGCGGGGTCGGCCCACTCCGGCAGCAGCCCCGCCAGCGCCCAGGCGTCCGCCACCACCACCGGGCGGTTGTCGCCGGGATCGGTGAGGGAGTGGCCCGTATCCACCAGGGCGGTGAGGGTGCGCGCGCCGCCCTCCAGCTCAATGTCCAGCCGGGCCAGCGTCCGGCCCCCCGGCTGCCCCACCCGGCGGAAGAACAGGGACAGCACAAAGTAGCAGGCCGCGAATACCAGCAGCAGCAGCCGCAGATCCAGCTTGGAGTAGAACACCCCGTGTTCCAGGGTGAGGGACACGCTGCCCAGCAGCTCCAGCCCCAGCACCGCCCCCGCCAGCGCCGCCGACGCGCCGAAAAACAGCACTGTCACCCGCAGAAGCCGCCGTTCCCCGCCGTAGGCGATAAGGGCCATCCCCGCGCCGGAGGCCAGCTTGCAGGGCCACAGCGCCAGCCAGCCCAGCCCCGGCAGGAAGATCAGCGACGCGTACAGCGCCCCCAGCGCCGCCCCTAAGCCGATGCGCCAGCGGCGGAGCGCCGCCCCCGCCATCCGCCCCGCCGCCAGCAGCAGCAGGTAGTTGGCGGTGAGGTTCAGCAGGAACAGCAGATCTATGTATACCACCGTCACGGGACGGGCCTCCTCTCACGGGTCTGTCCATCATTATAGTCCGTCCCCCTATCAAAAAAAGTCAAAGGGTGGGAAAGGAGGAAAATCCGGGGACACAAAAAGGCCCCGGCCTGTCCCCAGACCGGGGCGCGTTTCCGCTTCTATGAAAGGATCTCGTCCAGCGCCGCCAGCAGCGCCGCCATATCTTCCTCTGTGCCGATGCTGATCCGCAGCCAGTCCGTAATCTCCGGGATGTTCCACCAGCGGGCCAGCACGCCCCGCTCCCGCAGACTGTCCAGCAGCTCCTTGCCGCTGTGGGCGGGGTGGCGGGCAAAGACAAAATTCGCCTGGGAGGGCAGCACCGTGAAGCCCCGCTCCCGCAAAGCCCCCTCCGTCCGGCGGCGGGTGTCCATCACCCGGCGGCGGATGGACTGGAAATAGTCCTCGTCCCGGATAGCTGCCGCCGCCCCTGCCTGGGCCAGCCGATCCACGGTGTAGGAGTTGATGGAGTCCCGGACGCACCGCAGTCCGTCGATGAGCCCCGGATCGCCCATGGCCCAGCCCACCCGGAGCCCAGCCAGGGCCCTGGACTTGGAGGTGGTCTGCACCACCAGCAGGTTGGGATAGCGGCCAATCAGCCCCGCGGCGCTGTTCCCGCCGAAGTCAATGTAGGCCTCGTCCACAATGACCACCACGTCCGGGTTGGCGTTCAGCAGCTTTTCCACCGTATCCAGCCCCACAGCGATCCCGGTGGGGGCGTTGGGGTTGGCCAGCACCACGCCGCCGTTGCAGCCGCACAGCAGGTCGATGGGGTCGGAGAAGTCCGGGTTCATGGGCACCTCCCGGCGCTTTAGCCCGAAAAAGTCGGTGTAGACGGGGTAGAAGCTGTAGGTGATTTTCGGGAATACGATCTCTCGATCCGGGTCAAAAAACGCCTGGAAGGCGAAGGCCAGGATCTCGTCCGAGCCGTTGCCGCAGAACACCTGGCCTACGTCCAGCCCCTCCCGCTGGGCGATAGCGGCCCGCAGCTCCAGACACTCCGGGTCGGGGTAGAGTCGCAGGTCGTTCCCCGCCGCCTCACGGATGGCCTCAATCACTTTGGGGGATGGGGGATAGGGGCACTCGTTGGTGTTCAGCTTGATAAACTTGCGATCCCTGGGCTGTTCCCCCGGGGTGTAGGGCACAATATCCCGGATGCGCCCGCTCCAATACCGGTTCATAGGGCCTCGCCCTCCTGCTTCACTTTTTTGACGGCCTTCTCCGCCTTGGCCCTGGGCGTCATGACCTCGTGGCCGCAGCCCTGGCACTTCAGTTTGAAGTCCATCCCCACCCGCAGCACCTTCCACTCCTTGCTGCCGCAGGGGTGGGCCTTTTTCAGCTCCAGCACGTCGCCGACGTGGATATCCATGGGCATCTCATTCGCCCCCCTTATCGGTTTGTCCGCCCTTGATCTTGTCCCAGTACGCTTTGGCCGCCTGTTCCGTTTTGTTGGGGCCGTACTCGTAGTATACGTGATCCTGGATGGCGTCGGGCAGGTATTGCTGGGCCACCCAGTGCCCCGGATACAGGTGGGGGTAGAGGTAGCCCTGCTCCCGCTCGAAGCCCGCGCCGTCGGCGTGGACGTTCTGCAAATGCCGGGGGTAGTCCCCCGTCCGGCCCGCCCGCACATCGGCCATAGCCCCGTCGATGGCGTTGATCACGCTGTTGGACTTGGGGGCGGTGGCCAGCAGGATGGCGGCCTGGGCCAGGGGCAGCCGGGCCTCCGGCAGGCCCAGCTGGAGGGCGCTGTCCACGCAGGACTTGACGATGGACGCCGCCTGGGGGTAGGCCATGCCAATATCCTCGCTGGCGGAGCAGAGGAGCCGCCGGATGGCGGTCAGCATATCCCCGGCCTCCAGCAGGCGGGCCAGATAGTGGACGGCCGCGTCCGGGTCGGAGCCCCGGAGGGACTTCATCAGCGCCGAGGCGATGTCAAAATGATCGTCCCCGTCCCGGTCGTACCGCATGGCGGAACGCTGGGCCACCAGCTTCGCGTCGTCCAGGGTGACAGTCAGAATGCTGTCTTTGATCCGGCTGGCCGTCATCAGCAGTTCCACGGCGTTCAGGGCCTTGCGCACATCCCCGCCGCAGGAGGCGGCCAGGTGCTCCCGCACCCCGTCCTCACAGACCGCCTCCACCCCCAGCTCCCGGGCCTGCAAAGCGATGCCCCGGTCTACGGCGGGCAGCAGGTCGTCCGCCGTCAGCATTTTGAACTCGAACACGGTGGAGCGGGACAGGATGGCGTTGAAGATGGTGAAGTAGGGGTTTTCCGTGGTGGAGGCGATGAGGGTGATCTTGCCGTTCTCGATGAACTCCAGCAGGGATTGCTGCTGCTTCTTGTTGAAGTACTGGATCTCGTCCAAGTACAGCAGCACCCCATTGGGGGCCAGCAGGGTGCCCACCTGGTCCATCACGTCCCGGATATCCGCCAGGGAGGCGGTGGTGGCGTTGAGCCGCCGCAGGGTTCGGCCTGACTGCTGGGCAATGATGTTGGCCACGGTGGTCTTGCCGGTGCCGGAGGGGCCGTAGAACACCATGTTGGGGATCTTCCCGCTGTCAATGACCCGGCGGAGCAGGCCGTCCTGGCCTAAAATGTGGCCCTGGCCCAGCACCTCGTCCAGGGTCTGCGGGCGGATGCGGTCGGCAAGGGGTTGATACATAGGCGGCCCCTCCTTTCTGATGTGGTTCGATTATATCATATTATACAGATGTTCGCAAGACGGCGTTGTCCGTCACCGGGGCGGCGTCCACTCATAGCACAGCGTTCCGTGCGTCCCCGTTCCCCTCGCGGTACATCTCCTCCAGGAAGTCCATGTACCGCCGAATTCGTTTCCGCTCCCGGTTCTCCCGCAGGAGGGCGGACAGCACGGGATTGATTTCGCAGAAGAACACATGGCCCACCACCTCCCCATAGGCGTTCAGGTGGTAGTCATAGGCCGGCCGGTGTTCCGGGAAGCGCGGGCCAGCTCCTGGGCAAAATATTCCTTGGTCATGGGCCCTCCCCTCCGGGCGGAACAGCGGCGCCCCGGCAGGGGTTGCCGGGGCGCTGGCCGTCAGTCCTTCCAATTCCACCACTTGCGCTGCTCGGGCGTCTCGATCCGCCCCTCCGCCCAGGCCACCGCCAGCCGGTACACGTACAGCACGCAGCGATCTACCGTGCCTCCATTCCGAAGGCACTCACGCTGGTACAGTTCCTCCGGGTCTTTGCCCTTCAGATCGTCAACGTGCTCAATGCCCAGGGCGTTCAGGTGGGCGGCCATATTTTTCCCCACGCCGGGGATGCTCTGAAGATCGTCCATATTCTCAACCGCGGGAGCACTTCTCCGCATCGATGGCCAGCACCACCAGCAGGGCGCCCAGGGCGTCCCCGGGGTCGGCCACATCGATGAGATAGGTGTCGGTCAGGTGGAACAGCTCCTTGGAGATGGTCGCCACCTGCCGCTGGCCGTCCCAGATAGAGTAGTCCCACTCCATCCACTGGCCGTCCACCTGCCAGCCGTTGAAGTCGATGGTGAACTGGGGCTTGAAGAAGGTGAACTCCTTCCTGATACAGCCCACGTATTGATCCTGGATATAGATCTCAAACTGGGGCAGGAAGGTGAAGATCTTCTCCTGGAGGGTGCCGATGTGGTTCCCGTAGGCGTCATTGATGTGCAGGCAGTGGCCCCAGCTCAGCCTGCCCTCCACAGTAAAGACGGTGTTCCCCTCCTCGTCGTAGATGTCGTAGCTGTCCAGCCAGGAGAAAAACCGCTGCTTGAAATTCAGCCGCATCCCAAAGCCCTCCTTATCTCGTCAGCCGTTTGATCAAAACCTCGTCCTGGTTCTTGGCCCCGCACCCGGCGGCCCGCGCATAGCCGTGCCGCCCATAGAACGGGGTGGCTGTGCTGGTGGTCAGGATGGCGGTATGGATGCCAACTTCCAGGAACCGCCCCTCCGCCAGGGTCAGCAGGGCCGAGCCATGCCCTTGGCCCCGGAACTCCTCCGCCACCCAGAACTCCCGGATGAAGCCGCAGGTTTCCTCAAAGAACCAGCTGGTGAACCGGATGGGGGTGAACAGGATAAAGCCGATGACGCTCCCATCCTCCTCCGTCCTCACATAGGCGGCGTTCTTTTCCCCCGCATCGCCCCGGTCCATCTCCCGGAACAAGGCATCCCAGTCCTTGACCTGGATGCCCAGCTCCCCGAAATACTGCCGGAACGCGGCCTGGAATTGGGGGTGGGTGAAGTCGGTGATCAGGGCGTCCACATAGTCCTCGCGGGTATTGATTTGTTTTTCCATGCTTTGACTGCCTCCATTTGAAAATTGGAGGGTCAGGTTCTGCGGGCCCTCCGTACGCAGTTATATTTCATAACGGATCACCCTTTCTGTTTTAAATTTCCCGGCGGGGCTCAGCGGTAGATGGGGTACTTCGCCGTCAGCGCCGCCACGCCCGCCCGGATCTCGTCCGCCTTGGCCTCGAAGTCGGTGGCCGCCAGCGTGATATACTCCGCCACCTGGTCCATGTCCGCCTCCACAAAGCCGCGGCTGGTGACGGCGGGGCTGCCCACCCGCAGGCCGCTGGTCTGGAAGGGGGAGCGGGGGTCGCCGGGCACCTTGTTCTTGTTGGCGGTGATGCGCACCTCGTCCAGGCGGCGCTCCAGCTCCTTGCCGGTGAGGTCTCCCATATCCCGCAGGTCGATGAGGGACAGGTGGTTATCCGTACCGCCGGACACCAGCTTCATGCCCCGCCTGGTGAGGCCGTCGGCCAGGGCGGCGGAGTTCTTCACCACCTGCTGCTGGTACGCCTTGAACTCCGGCTTCAGGGCCTCACCCAGGGCCACCGCCTTGGCGGCGATCACGTGCATCAGCGGGCCGCCCTGGGAGCCGGGGAAGATGGCGGAGTTCAGCTTTTTCGCCAGCTCCTCGTCGTTGGTCAGCAGCATCCCGCCCCGGGGGCCCCGGAGGGTTTTGTGGGTGGTGGTGGAGGTCACGTGGGCGTAGGGGACAGGGGAGGGGTGCAGCCCCGCCGCCACCAGGCCGGCGATGTGGGCCATATCCACCCAGAGGTAAGCGCCCACCTCGTCCGCGATCTCCCGGAACCGCTTGAAGTCGATGATACGGGGATAGGCGGACGCCCCGGCGATGATCATGCGGGGCTTACACTCCTTGGCGATGCGCTCGACCTCGTCATAGTCGATGACGCCCGTCTCCTCGTTCACGCCGTAGGACACCATCTTGAAATACTTGCCGGAGAAGTTCACCGGGCTGCCGTGGGTCAGGTGCCCGCCGTGGTCCAGGTTCATGCCCAGCACGGTGTCCCCCGGCTGGCACAGGGCCATGTAGACGGCGTAGTTGGCCTGGGCGCCGGAGTGGGGCTGTACGTTGGCAAACTTGGCCCCGAACAGCTCGCAGCCTCTGGCGATGGCCAGGTTCTCCGCCACGTCCACGCACTGGCAGCCGCCGTAGTACCGCTTGCCGGGATAGCCCTCCGCGTACTTGTTGGTCAGCACGCTGCCCATCGCCGCCAGCACCGCCTCGGACACGATGTTCTCCGAGGCGATGAGCTCGATGTTGTCACACTGGCGCTGGTACTCGGCCCGGATGGCCGCGCCCAGTTCGGGGTCGATCTGGGACACGAAGTCCATATTTTCTAAAACCATTTTGCGTTTCCGCCTTTCCAAATTTTGATCGTTATCATTATACCTTGTTTTCGGGAAAAGCACAACTGTAACCTCCTGAAAAAACAGTCTCGCTTTTTGCCGCATTTTGTGTTATCCTGTTCAGGAGGTGACGCTTTATGGATCAAAAAAAGGTGCGCGCCATTGTGGACGCGCTGAAAAAACTGTACCCCGACGGGATCTGCTCCCTGCAATATGAAAAGGACTACGAGCTTCTGTTCGCCGTCCGCCTGTCCGCCCAGTGCACCGACGAGCGGGTGAATATGGTCACGCCCGCCCTCTTTGAACGCTTCCCCACCCTGGAGAGCTTCGCGGAAGCGGACATGGAGGAGGTGGGGGAGTACATCCACTCCTGCGGTTTTTTCCGGGCCAAGAGCAAGGATATGGTGCTGTGCGCCCAGATGCTGGTCAACGAGTACGGCGGCAGGGTGCCGGACACCATGGAGGATTTGCTCCGCCTGCCCGGTGTGGGCCGCAAGACGGCCAACCTGATTTTAGGGGACGTCCACAACACCCCCGGCGTGGTGGTGGCGGACACCCACTGCATCCGCATTTCCGGGCGGATGGGGCTGACCGACGGCACCAAAGACCCGGCCAAGGTGGAAACCCAGCTCCGGGCGGTCCTGCCGCCGAAGGAGTCCAACAATTTCTGCCACCGGCTGGTGCTCCACGGGCGGGCGGTTTGTACGGCCCGGAAGGCCAAGTGCGGGGAGTGCGTGTGCGCGCCCTGGTGCAAGTACGCCAATACGGAGTTTAAGGCGTGAGCAAAGCCCGCCCCGGTTTATTTCCCGGGACGGGCTTTATTTATCCATTTATTGGCTTACCTCATACCTCTGACCATCCACAATGACAGCCGCCACCTGGGACGGGTCCACCAGCCGGTTGAAGCAATACCGCACCGTCCATACGGGGGCGTCCCCCCAGCCGCACACATAGTCCGTGTTATCCAGACCGTTCGCCTTATCCTTCACCACGTACTGTGTGCCGTCGGCGTAGTCCAGCACGATGCAGCCCACCCGGTCGATGTCCACCGCGTTCAGCATCAGGGCACTGGCGGACAGCTTTAGGGCGGCCTCCCCCGTGGCCGGATCGTCGGCGGACACGGCGGGCAGGCTCTTTACCCCAGGCAGCTCCAGCAGGGCGGTCAGCTCATTGTCATCCCGGTCGGTCTCCCCGTGGACGGTGAAGGAGATGCGCAGGCCGTCCTCCGCCTTCCAGCCGCCATCGCTGGCGGCACTCTCCACGATGCACAGTTTCTCTGGAGTGGAGCGGCCCACGTCCACATATTCACGGCCCGTGATCCAGCCGCCGGTCTGCCAGTTGCTATCCAAATCGGACTGGGTTTCAAATACGATACTGAGCCTGTAGTTATTGTAGTTCAGCAGGCCGAGATCCCAGTCCACCGCACCGTCCCCGAAGCCGCCGGGATGCTCCACCGTGTAGTAGAACTTGGCGGTACCGGTGTGCTCGTCCAGCAGGTAGCCCTCCACGGTAAGGGTGTAGTCGCCGATCTGCCACCGATAGCCCGTCTCAGGCAGGTAGTCTCCCACCAGGGCCTGCGCCAGGGCCGCGTCCACCGGCACGATCTCCCGGTTGGGGGTGTATCCCATGTTCCCGTACTCGTCATACTCCACCCGCTCCGTCCAGGCGGGCCGGCTGTCGCCGAACATCCCCTGGATGGTCTGGGACGGCTCCACTGCCATGTCCTGCCGAACGTAGTGATCGTAGGCCGCCGTGGCGCCTGTCACCAGCAGCGCGGCTGCGGCCGCGCCTATCACTACTTGTTTCCAGTTTTTCATCGGTCGTTTCCTCCTCATATCGTCCTGGAGGAGCTGGCGCAGCAGCTCCCGCTCCCGCCGTGGGTCTGGGGCCAGTCCGTCGAACATCCGATTCAGCTCATGCCTGTCCATAACCTTCCTCCTCCAGCTTCAGTTTCAGCTTCTTCCGGGCCTGTGCCAGCCGGGAGCGCACGGTGGAGGGGTTCTCCCCCAGCATTTCCGCGATTTCCCCGGTGGAATAGCCCTGATAGTAGTGGAGATAGAGCACCAGCCGGTGGGCCTCGGGTAAGGCCGCCACCTGTTCCCAGATCTCCCCGTCCCTGGGATCCTCCCAGGTGAGGGAGTCCAGCGCCTCCACCCCCGCCCGCCGGGTGCGCCACCAGTGCTTGAGCTGGTTGCGGCACTCGTTCCGGGCGGCCACGATGAGCCATGCCTTCTCGTGCTCCGGATCACGGAAGGGGCGGCTCCGCTCTATCACCCTGCGAAAGACATTTTGGGCGGCGTCCTCCGCGTCGGGCACGTTTTTCATCAGCACCAGGCAGATCTGGCAGACCATGCCGAACCGCCGCTCATAGAGGCCGGCCAACTCCTCCCTTGACCACAAGCCCTGTCCCACGGGGAACACCTCCTCTCGTCCTTCTGCTTCTTACACAATCGGCGGGGACAAATTGTTGACGGTTGGGGAAATTTTTTCAAAAAACGGGCGGACAGCTTACGCCGTCCGCCCGCTCTATAGCAGCTCTTACAGGCCCAGATGCAGCTTGGCAGCCGTCAGGGTGTTTTTCATCAGCATGGCCCTTGTCATGGGCCCCACGCCGCCGGGGACAGGCGTAATGTAGGACGCCTTCTCCGCCGCCTGGTTATAGCAAACGTCGCCGCACAGCTTACCCGCCTCGTTCCGGTTCATGGCCACGTCGATGACCACCGCGCCCTCCTTCACCATGTCCGCTGTGACCAGCCCCGTCCTGCCCACGGCGGACACCAGAATGTCCGCCGACGCCGCCAGGGATGCCATGTCCGGCGTTTTGGAGTGGCACACCGTCACCGTGCCGTGGGCGTGGAGCAGCAGCAGGGCCATGGGCTTGCCCACGATGTTGGAGCGGCCCAGCACCACGCACCGCTTGCCTGCCGGGTCGATGTGGTACTCCCGCAGCATCTCCATCACGCCGCCGGGGGTGCAGGGCTGGAACACCGGGTCGCCGATGGTGAGCCGTCCCACGTTGAAGGGGTGGAAGCAGTCCACGTCCTTGGCGGGATCAATGGCCAGCAGCACTTTCTGTTCGTCCAATCCCCGGGGCAGGGGAAGCTGCACCAAAATCCCATCGATGTCCGCCCGCCTGTTCAGTTCGCCCACCAGATCCAAAAGCTGCTTCTGGGTTGTCTCGGCGGGCAGGGCGTACTCCTCGCTGTAGAAGCCGCACTCCTCACAGTCCTTGCGCTTGCTGGTGACGTACACCCGGGAGGCCGGGTCGTCCCCCACCAGCACCACCGCCAGCCCCGGCTTCCGGGGCAGCCGGGCCGCCTCCTGCCGGACGCTGTCCTTTACCTTGGCCGCCAGGGCCTTGCCGTCAATGATTGTCGCCGCCATTGTCTGTCTCCTCCTTGCTTTCTTCCTCCGGCAGGGCGGGGAGTTCCGCCGCGTCCGGGGCGCTGTCTGCTTTCTCCGCAGGGGCTTCCTCCGCCGTCTCCGGGGGGGGCTCCGCGGGAAGCGGTTCCGCCGGGGCAGGGGAGGGGGCAGCCGCTTCCGCCGCCTGGACGGGATTGGCTATCTTTACGAAGGGCGGGGACGGGGGCCCCGCGGTTTTCAGCCGCAGCACAAACAGCCCGATGCCCACCACCGCCGACACGATGCCCAGCATCTGGGACGAGCGGATGGGGGTGCCGAAAAAGTACAGGCTGTCGGTGCGGAGCCCCTCGATGGCGGCCCGGCCCAGGCCGTACCAGATCACGTAGCTGAGGAACATCTGCCCGTTGAACTTCCGCCCCTTCTTCATCAGCAGGAGCAGAAGCACCAGCCCCAGCAGGTTCCACAGGGACTCGTACAGGAAGGTGGGGTGGACGCCCAAGGTGCCGTCCAGCACCTGCTGGTAGGCCGCCTCCGTCTCCAGCAGGCCGTCCCGCCACAGCTCGTTGGCGATGGACTCGGAGCACATCCGCCAGGGCAGGGTGGTGGTGGAGCCGTAGGCCTCCACGTTGACGAAATTCCCCCACCGGCCGATGAGCTGTCCGATGAGCAGGCCATAAGAGGTAATGTCCATGCCGCTCCAGAAATCCACCTTCCGCACCCGGCAAAACAGCCAGGCGGTGATCACCGTGGCAATCACCCCGCCATAAATCGCCAGTCCCCCGTCCCAGAAGGCGATCATCCGCAGGAAGCTGAACGATCCGTTGGCGTCGTAGCACACCAACGGGTTGAAGATCACGTAGTACAGCCGGGCCCCGATGATGGCGGAGGGCACCACGATATAGATGGCGTCCACCACCTGGTCCGGGTCGATGCCGAACCTGGGGGCCTTCCACAGCCCGAAGGCCACCGCCAGCAGAAAGCCCGCGGCGATGATCACCCCGTACCAGTAGATGTTGTGGCCGAACAGGCTGAAGGCCACCCGGTTCAGCTCAAATTCCAGTCCCAAGCCGGGAAAACTTACCGTATTGATCATTTGGTCATTCCTCTTTATCTCTTGTAGGTTCAGTCCAGGGGCTGGATGACGGACAGGGCCGCCCGCTCCTCGGTGCACCACTCCCGGATCAGCGCCTCGCCGTCGGCCCGTTCGATGCTCTGGAACACCTGGGGGAAGGTCAGGTAATCCTCCCCGTCAAAGTGGGCCTGGGCCAGCTCGAAGCAGGTGTCGTCCAGGGAGTTGAGCCGCCGCACCATGGAGCCGTAGGCCGCCTTTTTCAACCGCTCCCACAGCAAGCGGTCGATGCCGTCCCGGGCCACCCGGCCCGCCTCCTTCAATACCTCGTCCAGCACCCGCTTGGGATCCCGGCTTTCGCCCCCGGCAATCAGGCAGGCGCAGCCGGGCAGCTCGTCATAGCTGCTGTCAAAGCTGCCGTTGATGAGCCCCTCCTCATAAAGCCGGCTGTACAGCGGCGCGGAGGAGCTGAACAGCACGTCGCAGGCCAGCTCCGCCACCAGCCGCTGGCGCAGGCCCTCCCCCCGGGGGGCTGGGCTGCCCTTGAAGCCCAGCTCGAACAGGGGCATGGACACGGGCATGGCCCGCTCCGCGTAGCGGCTCACCACCCGGCTGGGCTCCCCCTTGCCGTGGTCGGACGGGGCGGCGGAGGACTTCTCCCGGCCCAGCACCTCCCCGGCGATGGCGGCCACCCGCTCCGGGTCGATGTCCCCGGCGGCGCACAGCACCATGTTCCCCGGCCGGTAGAAGGCCCGGTGGCACTGGTACAGGGTGTCCGCCGTGATCTCCGCGATGGACTCCACCGTCCCCGCCACCCGTATGCGGACAGGGTGATGGGCGTACATGGCCTCCATGAGCTGGTAGTAGACCTCGTGGTTGGGGTCGTCCTCGCACATCCGGATCTCCTGGCCGATGATCCCCTGCTCCTTGGCCACGCTCTCCTCCGTAAACCAGGGCTGGGACACGAAGGACAGCAGGGTGCGCAGATTGTCCTCAAAACCCTGGACGCCCTCGAAGAAGTAGCCCGTCATGGACGGCGTGGTGTAGGCGTTGGGGTCCACCCCCTGGGCGGCCATCCGCTGAAGGGCGTTTCCGTCCTCCGTGTCGAACATCTTGTGCTCCAGGAAGTGGGCCACCCCCTGGGGGGTGTCCACCCACTCGCCGTCCTCCCCTCGGAAGCGCAGGTCCATGCCGCCGTACCGGGTGGCGAAGAAGGCGAACTGCTTGCCGTACTCCGGGCGCCGATCCACGTACACATTCAGCCCGTTGGGGAGGACGCCCTGCCAGACCGTCTCCCGCAGGGCGGGGTAATTGCGCTCAACCATGGGCCGCGCCCTCCTTTCCTGTCAGGCGGTATACCGTGTCCAGCTGGATCTTCCGGGCGGCCTGGGCGATGTCCTCCGCCGTCACGTGCTCCACGGCCTGGATCAGCGCAGAGCCGTTGTCCGGCTCCATGCCGTACACCAGCCGGGTCACGCAGTCATCCTCCATGGCCCCCTGGCTGTCCAGCCGTCCCCGGAGGCTGTTCACCACCGTGCGGATGGCGGCGTTCTGTTCTTCCCCGGTGAACCGCCCCGCCCGCAGCTCGTCCAGCTGGGCGAGAATCGCCTCCTGGGCTTTGTCGAAGTCCCCGAACTCCACCCCGGAGGACACCACCAGCAGCCCCTTCAGCTTGTCGATGAGGGAGGAGGCGTAGTAGCACAGGCTCAGCTTCTCCCGGACGTTGAGGAACAGCCGGGAGTTGGCGCTGCCGCCGTACAGGGCGTTACACACCAGCAGGGCGGGGTAGTCCGGGCTGCCCATGGTGACGCCCCCGGTACGGAAGCCCATGGCCAGCTTGCCCTGGGTCACGTCCATCCGGTCGGTGACGGTGCGCACCGGGCCGGCGGGCTCCTTGGGTACGGCGCACTCCACCGGTGCGTTCCGCCCGGAGATTAAGGGGGCGAAGGCCCGGCGCACCGTCTCCTCCACCCGCTCCGGCTGGGCGGATCCGCCGTAGTAAAACGTCACCTTGGCCCGGCCCAGCAGGGCCTGGTAGTCCGCCCACAGCCGCTCCGGGGCCATGGACAGGGCCTCCTCCGCGTCCCCCAGCTTGTCCACGGCGTAGGCTTCCCCGGCGCACATCTCCTGAATGAGCCGGAAGATGGACCAGCCCCGCTTGTCGTTTACACGGGCCTTGATGCGGTCGGCCAGGTTGGCCCCCTCGCCCTTCACGTAGTCCCGGCGGAATACGCCGTCCTCTACCGCCGGGTCCAGCAGTACCTCCCCCATGAGGGCGGCGGCGGGTTCCAGCACCGCCGAGCCGTCCAGGGCGTAGCGGTCATCGATGACGCTGCACAAAAAGCTGATACACTGGCTCTCCCCCCGCTGGCGCACACCGGGGCCCAGGGACGCGCCATACAGGGCGTCGGTGGCAGCGGACAGCCGCTCCATGTCGGGGTAGTTTTTACTGCCCCGGTAGAGCACCTCGGGGATCAGGGCCCCGGCGGTGGCGTCCTCCCGGCGCAGGGGGACGGTGAGGGTGGCGCTCAGCAGGCCGGTTTTGAACTTGTCCGTCCGGTTCACCAGCAGCTCCACGCCGTCCGCCAGCTGCTTCCATTGCTGTTCCATGGCTTTCCTCCTCGGCTCAGCCCCGCGTTAAAACCGCGGAAGCTGTCTTAATTTTCTATTATACATCATCCGGGGCGGTTTGACACCTATAACTTTCCCGGGACAGGTAAATTTTTTCTGAACAACGAAAAGGGGCCCGGATCGCCGCGTTTCTCGGCAGTCCGGGCCCTTTTTATGCGCTCAGTTGTCAAACAGGGCGGTGGACAGGTAGCGGTCCCCCCCGTCGGGCAGGAGGGCCACGATGGTCTTGCCCCGGCTCTCCGGGCGCTTGGCGACCTGGACCGCCGCCCACAGCGCCGCCCCGGAGGAGATGCCCACCAGCACGCCCTCCGTGCGGCCCATCTGCCGGGCGGCGGCGAAGGCGTCCCCGTCCTCCACGGGGAGGATCTCGTCGTACACGGCGGTATTCAGCGCCTCAGGCACAAAGCCCGCGCCGATGCCCTGGATGCCGTGCCTGCCGGACTTCCCCTGGCTCAGCACCGGGGAGGAGGCGGGCTCCACCGCCACCACCCTGACAGCGGGGTTCCGGCTTTTCAGGTATTCCCCCACGCCGGTGATGGTGCCGCCGGTGCCCACGCCCGCCACGAACACGTCCACATGGCCGTCCGTGTCCGACCAGATCTCCGGGCCGGTGGACGCCCGGTGGGCGGCGGGGTTGGCAGGGTTGACGAACTGGCCGGGAATGAAGCTGCCGGGGATCTCCCGGGCCAGCTCCTCCGCTTTTTGAATGGCCCCCGTCATACCCAGGGCGCCGGGGGTCAGCACCAGCTCCGCCCCATAGGCCGCCGTGAGACGGCGGCGCTCCACGCTCATGGTATCCGGCATGACGATGATGACCCGGTAGCCCCGGGCCGCCGCCACCGCCGCCAGCCCGATCCCCGTGTTGCCGGAGGTGGGCTCGATGATGGCCGCCCCCGGCTTCAGCAGGCCCCGGGCTTCCCCATCGTCGATCATGGCTTTGGCCACCCGGTCCTTTACGCTGCCCGCCGGGTTGAAGTATTCCAATTTTGCCAGCAGACGGGCCTCCAGGCCCTCTGCCCGTTCCAGTCCTGTCAGCTCCAGCAGCGGGGTGCGGCCGATGAGCTGATCGGCGGATGTGTAAATCTGTTCCATAATCAAATCCCTCCCAAGGGTGTGCCCCCGTGCCACTGTACGCGGCACGGGGGCGGTTGATGCGTTTGGTTTACCGCTGGCTCTTGTCGTAGGGCACGCCCTCCGCCTTGGGGGCGCGGGACTTCTTGGAGGTGAAGGCCAGCACGATCAGGGTGATGAGGTAGGGCAGCATCCGGTAGAAGTGGACGCTGATGGGGATCTCCGCCAGGAGATACACCCCGTCCCCGTTGATGTCAATGAAGTTGTAGGAGGCCGCCACGCACTTGAACAGGCCGAACAGCAGGGCCGCCCCGGCGATGTTCAGCGGCTTCCAGTTGCCGAAGATCATGACGGCCAGGGCCAGGAAGCCGAAGCCCGCCACGTCCCCGTTGGAGGAGCAGTTGGCGGTGGTCAGGGCGTAGACGAAGCCGCCGATGCCCGCCAGCGCCCCGGAGATGGAGGTGCCGGCGTACCGCATTTTGTAGACGTTGATGCCCAGGGAGTCCGCCGCCTGGGGGTTCTCACCGCAGGAGCGCAGCCGCAGGCCGAACCGGGTCTTATAGAGGATGACGGACAGCACCACGAACAGCAGGATGCAAATATAGGTGGCGAGATAGACCCGGTGGAGGAAGGTTTCGCCCAAAAAGCCCAGGTCGTCGTTCCGGCTGAAGCCCAGGTCGGACTTGCGGATCATGAACCAGCTGGCGGCGTCGCCGTCGATGTAGAGGGTGTTCTGGTTGGCGATGATCCGGATGAGGAACAGCACCAGGGCGGGGGCCAGCAGGTTCAGCGCCGTGCCGCCAATGGTCTGATCCGCCCGGAGGTTCACGGAGGCGAAGGACAGCAGCAGGGAGAACAGCGCCCCCGCCGCCGCCGTCACCACCATGGTCAGCAGCATGAGCCCCTGGAGGGCCAGCCAGTTGCCGCTGGCCTTGGCCCCGTCAAAGGCGCCGCTCTGCTGCATGATCTGGACGAACAGCACCCCCACGAAGGCGCCGAAGATCATGATGCCCTCCAGCGCCAGGTTGATGATGCCGCTGCGCTCGGCGAACACGCCCGCCAGCGCCACGATCATCAGGGGAACCGCGTAGAGCAGGGTCTGCTGGATCAGAAATGTCATGCGTCCTCCCCTCCTTTCTCCGCCTTGCCGTCCCCGGCGGGGGCCGGGACAGGGGGTGGGGCCTCCTGGGCCTTGCGCTTTTTCCGCCCGCTGATCCACAGCTTGATCACCAGGGAGAAGGCGCTCAGGTACACGATGGTGGCGATGATCACGTCGGTGATGTACTCGTTATAGGCGGTCAGGCTGGTGAGCTGCTGGCCCACGATGTTCAGCATAGACATGAAGCAGCCGGTGAAGATCACGCCGATGGGGTTGCTGGCCGCCAGCAGGGCCACCGGGATGCCGTTGAAGCCGGTGGCGGGCAGGGCCTGGTAGGTCTGCCAGTAGAACTCCGTATTGCCGGCCAGCCAGTACAGCGCCGCCGCCGCCCCGGACAGGGCCCCGGCGATGGCCATGGACAGCACGATGTTCCGCTTGTCGTTGATGCCGGCGTACCGGGCGGCGTGCCGGTTGGAGCCGCAGGCCACCAGCTCATAGCCCAGGGTGGTCTTGGTCATGAGGACATACACCAGCACGGCGATGCCCACCGCGATGCCGATACCCCAGTTCACCTGGGAGCCGGGGAACAGGGCGTCCAGCCCCGCCCGGGCAGTCTCCACCCCGTTGACAGAGGTTTTGTAGACGTAGTTGGTCTTGCCGTACTCCTCCAGGTTGCGCCAGGCGCTGCCGTCGAAGATCCAGGTGACCAGGTTGGCGGCGATCCAGTTGGTCATGATGCAGGCCAGCACCTCATTGATGTTCAGCAGGGCCTTCACCAGCCCGGGGATGGCCCCCCACAGCGCCCCGGCCAGGATGCCCGCCAGGAAAGCCAGCAGCCACACCAGGGGGGCGGGCACCGAGGAGGTGGGGATGCTGAGGGCCGCGATGAGGGTGGCGGCGGTGCCCATGAGGTACTGCCCCGGCGCGCCGATGTTGAACAGGCCCGTCTTGAAGGCCACCGCCACCGAAAGCCCGGTGAGTATGAGCGGAGTGGCCCGGAACAGCATATTGCCCACGTTGGCGGGGTTGAAGCCGAAGGACAGGTTTCCGGAGGCGTCCCGTCCGGTGCTGAGGATGCCGCCCAGCACCAGCCGCACGCCGTCCCACACGCTGCTCCCGTCCATATTGCCGCTGGTCAGGCCGGTCACGATGACGATGACGCAGCCTACCAGCAGGCCGATGAGGATGGAGATCACGGAGGCCGCCACGGTCTTGGCCCCGTCCTTCTCCATCAGCTTGCTCCACTTTTCCTTCATGCCGGCCTGCCCCCCTTCTCCTGGGCCTGCTTGGCCCCGGCCATGTACAGGCCCAGCTCCTGCACGTTGGTCTGCTTGGGATCAAACTCGCCCACGATCTCGCCCTCGTACATCACCAGGATCCGGTCGGACAGGTTCATCACCTCATCCAGCTCCAGGCTCACCAGCAGCACGGCGCGGCCCTTGTCCCGCTCTGCCACCAGCTGGCTGTGGATGTACTCAATGGCGCCCACGTCCAGGCCCCGGGTGGGCTGGACGGCCACGATCAGGGGCTTTTCCCGATCCAGCTCCCGGGCGATGATGGCCTTCTGCTGGTTGCCGCCGGACATGGAGCGGGCCGCCGTCACCGGCCCCTGGCCGGAGCGCACGTCGTACTGGGCGATGAGGTCGTTGGCGTACTCCCGCACCGCCCCCTTGTTGATGAAGCCCCTGGTCTGGAACCGCTTCTCCTGGTAACGCTGGAGCACCATATTCTGCTCCAGGGTGAAGTCCAGCACCAGCCCGTGCTTGTGCCGGTCCTCTGGGATGTGGCTCATATTCCTGCCCCGGTGGCGGATGGAGGCGTGGGAGATGTCCTCCCCGCACAGGGTGGCCGTGCCGCCGGAGCACTTTTCCAGCCCCGTCAGGCCGTAGACCAGCTCGGTCTGGCCGTTTCCGTCGATGCCGGCGATGCACAGGATCTCCCCGGCCCGCACATCGAAGCTCACGTGGTTCACCGCGTTGCGCTTGTGGGCCCTGGAGGGCACGCAGAAGTCCCGGAGGGAGAGCACTGCCTCCTTGGGCTGGGCGGGCTTCTTATGAACCTCCAGCTGGACGGAGCGGCCCACCATCATGTCGGACAGGGCCTGCTTGTCGGTGGCTTTGGTGTCCACGGTACCGATATATTTACCCTTGCGCAGCACCGTCACCCGGTCGGACACCTCCATGATCTCGTTGAGCTTGTGGGAGATGAACAGGATGGACTTGCCCTCCTTGGCGAACTCCTTCATGGTGGCCATCAGCTCGTCGATCTCCTGGGGGGTGAGGACGGCGGTGGG
>CASTQR010000010.1 GCA_949451265.1 uncultured Eubacteriales bacterium
TGCTGGGCAAGGAGGGCCAGGGCTTCAAGATCGCCATGGCCACCCTGGACGGCGGCCGCATCGGCATCGCCTCCCAGGCCCTGGGCATCGCCCAGGGGGCCTATGAGTCCGCCGTGGAGTACGCCAAGGAGCGGATCCAGTTCGGCAAGCCCATCGGCTTCAACCAGGCCATCACCTTCAAGCTGGCGGACATGGCCACCAAGCTGAAGTGCGCCCGGATGCTGGTGTACTCCGCCGCCGAGAAGAAGGAGGCCCACGAGCCCTACGGCGTGGACGCGGCTATGGCCAAGATGTACGCCTCCGACATCGCCCTGGAGGTCACCAACGACGCGGTGCAGATCTTCGGCGGCACCGGCTTCCTCAAGGGCATGGACGTGGAGCGGATGTACCGGGACGCCAAGATCACCACCATCTACGAGGGCACCAACGAGGTGCAGCGGATGGTCATCGGCGCGGCCATCATGGGCAAGCCCCCCAAGAGCGAGGGCGGCTCCTCCAGCCGGGCCAAGAAGCCCGCCCCCGTCACCGGAGTGCGCAAGGGCCTCATCCTCAAGGAAGGCGACGCCAAGGAGCGGGTGGATGCCCTGGTGGCGGCCCTGAAGAAGGACGGTTATGACTTCACCGTGGGCATCCCCATGGACACCCCCATCGCCGCGGCGGAGCGGGTGGTGTCCGCCGGCCAGGGCATCGGCTCCAAGGAGAACATGAAGCTGATTGAGGATCTGGCCAAGGCGGCGGGCGCGGCCATCGGTTCCAGCCGTCCCGTGGCGGAGACCCACAAGTATGTGCCCCTGAACCGCTACGTGGGTATGTCCGGCCAGAAGTTCAAGGGGAACCTGTACATCGCCTGCGGCATCTCCGGCGCCATCCAGCATCTGAAGGGCATCAAGGACGCCTCCACCATCGTGGCCATCAACAAGAGCTCCAACGCCCCCATCTTCAAGAACTGCGACTACGGCATCGTGGGCGACGTGAACGAGATCCTGCCCCTGCTGGCGGAGGCCCTGGGGCTGGAGGAGAAGCAGCCCGCGCCCCCCATGGTGAAGATGAAGCGGCCCCCGGTGCCCAAGCCCGAGCCCATCGGCCCCCGGTACGTCTGCGGCGGCTGCGGCTACGAGTACGTGCCCGAGCTGGGCGACCCCGACGCCGAGGTGGCCCCCGGCACCCTGTTCAAGGATCTGCCCGAGGGCTGGGTGTGCCCGGAGTGCGCCGAGGCCAAGGAGATGTTTATTGAGGCGTGAGCGCGGAGCCGTCACTTTCATTAACATAAAGGAGGAACATCTATGTACTGCGTGCGCAGTGTTACCGATAATCTGTACTGGGTGGGCGCCAACGACCACCGCCTGCACCTGTTTGAGAACATCCATCCCATCCCCCGGGGCGTGAGCTATAACGCCTATCTGCTGCTGGACAAGTCCACCGTCCTGTTCGACACCGTGGACTGGTCCGCCTGCCGCCAGCTGCTGGAGAACATGGAGCACCTGCTGGGCGACCGGCCCCTGGACTACCTGCTGATCAACCACATGGAGCCCGACCACGGCGCGTCCATCGAGGAGATCCTGATCCGCTGGCCCAACGTGAAGGTCATCTCCACCGAGAAGGCGTTCATGCTGATGCGGCAGTTCGGCTTCCACATCGACGGCCACGAGCTGATCCAGGTCAAAGAGGGGGACACCTTCTCCTTCGGCGATCATACCGTCACCTTCGTGGAGGCCCCCATGGTCCACTGGCCCGAGGCCATGGTCACCTTCGACCTCACCAACGGCGTGCTGTTCGCCGCCGACGCCTTCGGCTCCTTCGGCGCCCTGGACGGCAAGCTGTTCGCCGATGAGGTGAATTTCGACCGGGACTGGATCGACGACGCCCGCCGCTATCTCACCAACATCGTGGGCAAGTACGGCCCCCACGTCCAGCTCCTGCTGAAGAAGGCCGGCGGCATCCTGGACAAGATCAAGTTCATCTGCCCCCTCCACGGGCCTGTCTGGCGCGAGGATCTGATGTATTTCATCGACAAGTATGACAAGTGGAGCAAGTACCAGCCCGAGGAGGATGGCGTGCTGATCGCCTACGCCTCCATGTACGGCAACACGGAGTCCGCTGCCCAGGCCCTGGCCTCCAAGCTGTGCGAGAAGGGCTGCACCAATGTCTGGGTCTACGACGTGTCCAACACCCACGTGTCCCAGCTGGTGAGCGAGTCCTTCCGGCTCAGCCACCTGGTGTTCGCCTCCGTCACCTACAACCTGGGCATTTACCCCGTCATGCACGACTACCTGATGCACCTGAAGGCCCTGAACTTCCAGAACCGCACCTGCGCCATCATTGAGAACGGCTCCTGGGCGGTGAAGTCCGGCGACCTGATGCAGAAGTTCCTGGAGGACGAGATGAAGAACATGACCGTCCTCAACGACCGGCTCACCCTGGCCTCCGCCCTCCACCCCGACAAGGAGCTGGAGCTGGACGCCTTGGCCGACGCCATCATCGAGTCCATGGCGAAGGAGTAATCCCAACAACGAAAGAGGGAGGCACGGCGGTTTGCCGTGCCTCCCCTTTTGCTTGTTCTGGTTCAGTCCCGCTCGAATTTCAGCACCGCGCCGGAGGTTCCGTCGATCTCGAACTCGTACTCCAGGCCGTCCTTGTAAAACTCGATCTCGTAGATGAGCCGGCCGTCATCGTAGTCCCGCTCCACCTTGGTGAATACCACGTCCCCGGCGGCACAGCCCGCGTGGTTCAAAGCGGCGCTTTTCGCCGCCTCCGCGCCGATGTCCGCCCCGGTCTGGGTTCCGGTGGTTCCTCCATGGTGGCTCCCGGAGGTGTGGTGGGCCTCGCACTGCTTGCTGTATACGGTTCCATGGTGGGCGTGGATCTCGTATTCGTACTTGTGGGTGGAGGTGTAGAACTCCAGCTCATACACCGGCACCCCGTCCTCATAGTCCATCCGCACCTTGGTGAACTGGGCGTCCCCGGCGGACACGCCCGCGTCCGCCAGCGCGGCCTGCTTCGCCGCGTCCGATCCGATAAAGGAATTGGACGGCTGGGTGGGCCGGGGGGCCTGGGTGGCGGGAGGCTGGGTGGCGGGAGCGGGGGTGGGCTTCGCCGTGGCGGGGGGCTGGGTGGCGGGAGACTGGGTGGCGGGTGTCTGAGTGGCCGGAGGAGCTGTCTGGACGGGGGGCGGGGTGCCCGCCGGATCCTGGCTCACATAGGTGGTGGTCTTTTTGCTGTACACCGCCCCGGTCTGCCCGTTGATCTCATACTCGTATTCCACGTTCCCGCCGTAGAACTTGAACTCAAAGACGGGGACGCCCCCCTCCATGTCCTGCTTTGCCTCGGCAAAGACGGCCTGTTCCCGGGCTACCCCCGCGTCCGCCAGGGCGATGTCCCTGGCTTCCTCTAACGTGATGGTTCCGGCCACGGGGACGCTGTTCCCCGGCCCCATCACCGTCTTCTGCTCCTTCTTCACCACCGAGCCGTCGGCGGCGTTGATCTTGTATTCGTACTCCGTCTCCCCGGCCAGGAACGCCACCTCGTACACAAAGGTTCCCTGATACCGCTCATACTTCACCTTGACAGCCTGGGCGGAGGCGGGATCCACCCCGGCATCGGCAAAGGCGAAGTTCTGGGCCGCCTCCCTGCCGATGGCGGTGCTCTGCTCCGGCCCCCCCGCCCCGTTGGCGATCATCACGATACACACGCCGGCGGTCACCAGAATGACGCAGAGGCAGGCCACCGCCAGCGCGGCCCGCTTGGGGGTGGAGAACAGTTCCTTGAAGTTGGGCATAGCTTTCTCCTTTCCAGGGCCGGGGATGGTTTTCTCCTATTCCTGTGCCGTCCCAGGCCCTGTCCTCAGGCACAGGCAGTATTGGTAGGGCTCCAGCGCCCGGTGATCGCAGGCGCAGGGCTGGCTGGTGATCAGATCCGTGTAGTCCCCATCCAGCCCATCCATCCAAACCTCCCGGGTGTCCCCGGTGAAGTTGAACAGGCACACCAGCGTCTCGTCCCCCGTCCGGCGGACCAGGGCCAGCACCCCGTCATCGTGGGTGTCCCAGGTGGAGACGGACGCAGCCGGGCCAAAGCAGGGCTGTTCCGTTCGCAGCGTTTCCAGCTGCCGCAGGCCGTCCCACACCCGCTGCTGCACCGTGCCGGGCTGGGAGCGGAGGGCGGCGTTGTCCCAGTTGAAGGGGGTGCGGTGGAGGTTGCGGCTGTCCTCCCGGAGGATGGGATCATCGTGGTAGCCGTAGCCGTTCACCTGGGCGATCTCGTCCCCGCTGGACAGCATAGGGAAGCCCGCCATGGACATGACGGCGGCGTGCATGAGCAAATCCCGCCGGACGCCCAGGGCCACCTGGGCCTCGTCCCCCTCGAAGCCGCCCTTCTCGATGCCGCACAGGCTGGCGGTGGTGCCGCAGGTACGGGCATCCTGGGTGGCGGGGTTGTAGTTGTAACGCTCGCCCCGGGCATAGCTGCCGGGGAAGCTGCCCTCGAAGAACTCGTAGAGGAATTTCTTGTGGGCCACCGGGTCCATGCCCAAGGTTCTGCCGTACTCCTCGTTGAGGCCCCAGCCGATGTCATCGTGGCACCGGAGATAGTTCACAAAGCAGCAGTGGGCGGGCAGGGCGTGGAGGTCGTCCAGCTGGCGCTTGAGCTGGCGCACGTCTCCGGAGGCCAGGGCGCTCCACTGGGTGGCCATGGTGGAGGCGTTGTAGAGCAGATGGCACTCCGGCTTTTCCACCGTGCCGAAGTAGGGAGCCAGCTCCCTGGGGGCCATCACCACCTCGCCCTTGAGGATCACACCGGGGCAGACGCATTCCGTCACCAGACGGATCATCCGCATGATGGTATGCACCTGGGGCAGGTTCCGGCAGGTGGTGCCCATCTGCTTCCAAAGGTAGGGCACCGCGTCGATGCGCAGCACCTCCACCCCCAGGTTGGCAAGATGGAGCATACTGCCCACCATGTCGTTGAACACCGCCGGGTTGCGGTAGTTCAGGTCCCACTGGTAGGGGTGGAAGGAGGAGCAGACATATTTGCCCATCTCCTCCACGAAGATAAAACTGCCGGGGGCGGTCTCCGGAAACACGTCGGGGATGGTTTTCTCCATCTCCCGGGGAATGTCCGGGCTGTCAAAGCAGATATAGCGGTCCATATACTCCTGTTCCCCGGCCTTGGCCCGCACCGCCCACTGGTGGGTGTCGGCGGTGTGGTTGATGACGAAGTCCAGGCACAGGCTCATCCCCCGGCGGCGCATGGCGGCGGCCAGCTCGCTCAGGTCCTCGTTGGTGCCCAAGGCGGGATCCACCTGTTCAAAGTCCTCCACGGCGTACCCGCCGTCGTTGTCCGGGTGGGGCATTTTCAGCAGGGGCATCAGGTGCAGATAGGTGATCCCCTGCTCCTTCAGGTAGCCCAGCTTGGACTGGACGCCCTTCAGATTCCCGGCGAACAGGTTGGTATACATGGTCACGCCCAGCATATTGCCTGCCCGGAACCAGTCCGGGTCGTCCTCCCGCTTCGTGTCCAGGCGGCGCAGGGCCTGGCTCCTGGCGTGGTAGAAGCCCTTCATCCGCTCCTTCAATTCGTTCAGCCGGTCACGATCATTATACAACTCCATGTAAAGCCAGTCAAGCTCATTCTGCCGGGCGGCCAGACGGCGCTCCATGTCGTTCATCTTGCTCCATCTCCTTTTTGGGGTTGGTTTTCCCCCGGTTTTGTGATATCATACGGGTACAAGCCGCCGGATTCGGCCCCGCGGCGGGAAAGGACGGGCTGTCTATGCACGAATACTCCTTCTCCGTGTTCCCCAATGAGAACTTTTTGGATCTGCGGCTGTTCCAGTACGGCTGGGAGCAGTGCGCCTCCCTCCACTCCTTCGGGCCCTTCGTCCGCAACCACTTCCTGTTCCACTACGTGATCTCCGGCCGGGGCTGCCTCCACTCCGACGGCCCCGACGGGGTTACCCGGTACTACGACCTGGGGGCCAACCAGGGCTTTTTGATCTGCCCCGGACAGGTGAACACCTACTACGCCGACAAGGACGACCCCTGGAAATACACCTGGCTGGAGTTTGGCGGGCTGCGGGCGGAGGAATACCTGGACGCCGCCGGCCTCAGCCTGGCCCAGCCCCTCTACCGTCCGGAGACCGTCCCCCAGGGGGAGGGGGTGCGGGATACCATGCTCTACATCGCCGATCACTCCCAGGCGTCCACCCTCCACCTCATTGGGCACCTGTGCCTGTTCTTGGACGGGCTGATCCAGTCCTCCGCCACCCGGCGGGAGCTTCACGGCACCCGGCTCCAGGATTTCTACATCCAGGAGGCGGTGAACTTCATGGAGCAGAACTACCGCCGGGAGCTCACCGTGGAGGAGATCGCGGACGTTTGCAGGCTCAACCGCAGCTATTTCAGCAAGCTGTTCCGGGAGAACATGGGCTGCCCGCCCCAGGAGTTTCTGATCCGCCTGCGCCTGTCCAAGGCGGCGGAGCAGATGCAGTCCACCAAGGCGTCCATCGGGGATATCTCCGCCGCCTGCGGCTACCCCAACCAGCTCCATTTTTCCCGTGCCTTCAAAAAGCGGTACGGGGTGTCCCCCCGGGAGTGGCGCACCCAGAACCAGGGCCGGACAAGCTGATCCAGGCGTCATCGCGGGCAGGGCCCACAGCCGGAACCGGCTGTGGGCCCGTCTTTTACTCCGCTTCCAGCCAGAGCTGGAGGGCCTGGTAGTCCCCCGTCAAGCGGGGCACAGGCCAGCCCGCCGACATCAGCGCGTCGCCGGGCCACAGCTCCTCTCCCCCGTTGATCCGGTAGTTCAGCTCCGGGTCAAGCCCCTTCAGCCGCAGAATGGCGAAGGGCGGATTGGAGCTGGCGCTGCCTGTCACCAGGGACACCAGGGAGCGCCGCCGGTCGGCGGACACCTGCTGCCAGGCGGTGAAGGGCCCTGGGCGGAAGGCGTCGGTGAGGCGGTAGGCGTCGCCGTTCTGGATCACGTCCCAGTGGGCCTTAAAGAAGGCAATCTGACGGCGGATGGTCTCCTTCTCCTCCTCCGTGCAGCGGCGCACGTCCAGCTCATAGCCGAAGGTGCCCGACATGGCCACCACCCCCCGGGTCTCCATGGGGATGGAGCGGCAGGTCTGGCCGTTGGGGACGGCAGACACATGGGCCCCCACCGTTTCCGCCGGGTAGGCGAAGGAGGTGCCGCACTGAATGCCCAGCCGGTCCAGGGCGTCGGTGTTGTCGCTGCACCAGATCTGGGGGGCGTAGTACAGCATACCCGCATCGAAGCGGCCCCCGCCCCCGGCGCAGCCCTCGATCAGCAGGTGGGGGTAGTCCCGGCGCACCCGGTCCAGCAGCTCGTACACCGCCAGCATATAGCGGTGGCACACCTCCCCCTGCCGCGCGGCGGGCAGGGCGGCGGACCACACGTCGGTGAGGGCCCGGTTCATGTCCCACTTCACGTAGACCAGCCCCGGACAGGACAGCACCGGGCGCAGGGACTCGTACACGTACTCCTGCACCTCCCGCCGGGTGAGATCCAGCACCAGCTGGCTCCGGCCGCGGGTGGGGGCCCGGCCCGGCGCGGTGAGGGCCCAGTCCGGGTGGGCGCGGTAAAGGTCGCTGTCCTCACTGACCATCTCCGGTTCTACCCAGAGGCCAAAGTCCATGCCCAGGGCATGAACCCGCTTCGACAGCGCCTCCAGCCCGCCGGGGAGCTTCTCCTCGTTCACCCCCCAGTCCCCCAGGCCCTGGCAGTCGTTGTTGCGCACGCCGAACCAGCCGTCGTCCAGCACAAACAGCTCCGCCCCCAGCTCGGCGGCGGCCCCGGCGATGCCCTCCAGCTTCTCCAGGTCGAAGTGGAACTCGGTGGCCTCCCAGTTGTTGATCAGCACGGGGCGGCGTTTCCCGGCGTAGGGGTCCCGGATCAGGTGCTGCCGGATGGCCCTGTGGAACTGCCGGCTCATGGCCCCCAGACCGTCCCCAGTGCAGGTCAGCGCCGCCTCCGGGGCGGTGAAGGTCTCCCCCGGCGCCAGCGTCCAGGAGAAGTTCCGGGGCTGTATGCCCATCACCAGGCGGCTGTTGTCGAACTGATCCCGCTCCACCTCCGCCTGGAAGCCGCCGCTGTACAGCAGCATGGCCCCGCAGCAGAAGCCGTGATCCTCGTTGGCGTCCCCCTCGCACAGCACCACGAAGGGGTTGTGCTGGTGGCTGGAGATGCCCCGGACGCTGCCCACGCCCTGGACGCCGGGGCGCAGGGGGGCGCGGCCGGGCAGGCGCTCCATGGTGTGCCGCCCGTCGAAGGTGACGAGGTCCAGGTCGGCGCGCAGAAAGTCCAGGCACAGGGAGGCCGTCTGGAGCAGACGGATGGGGGCCTCCCCCCCGTTCACCACCCGGACCGCCCGGGTGATGAGGTCGCAGTCCTCCAGCACGCCGTACAGCAGCTCCACCCGCAGGCCGGACACGGCGTCGTTGAGGTATACGGTCAGGGTGTCCGCCCCGTCCTCCCCGGCGAAGAAGGCGGGCAGGCCCTCCAGGGCGTACTTGCCTTTGTGCACCATATAGCCGCAGAACCGGAGATCCACGATCCGGCTGCCGTCCGCCAGCTCCGCCTGGACGGAGGGCAGGCGGAAGTCCCCCACCCCGCTGGTGGAATACTCCTGGGGCAGGGTGTCCAGGGAAAAGGCCCGGTTGTGGCCCTCCTCCGGCGGGTTGGGGGAGAACCCCCGGTCGGTCATCTGGATCAGGGCGGACAGATCCCCGCCCCGAATCCGGGGGCCATAGTAGGTGTGGAACAGCACCCCGTGCCGCCCCGCCTTCATCTGGTAGGTGGTGCGGCGGGTGTGCAGGGTAAAAATCCGGTTTTCCCGGTCAATTGTAATCATACCAAATCCCCTCTCGCGAAGCGCGGCCGCGCCGTCCAAGCGGCGGGCAGCCACGGATATTGTAAACCATCCTTCCGCGGGATGCAAGGGCAAATGTAAAAATACAGCCCCGGCAGGCGGTAACGCCGTCGCCGGGGCTGCGTGGTGTGCGGTAGGCTTAGAATCTGTATTCACAACCTCAAACGCTGCCTGGACGGGTCTTTTCCCGCCATACTGCGTTGAATTTTCTTGAAATACACAAAGTATTCCCGCGAAAATTCGCCTTGTCTGGCGGGAAAATTTCTCGCCCAGCCAGCATTCTCGGCTGTGAATACAGGTTCTTACTTGCCGCCGGTACCAGCGATGCCTTCCACGAACTGGCGCTGGAAGATGAGGTACAGGATAATCATGGGCAGCATGGCCAGCAGGGACCCGGCCATCAGCATGGGGAAGTTGGTGGTGTCCATGCCCCGCAGGGTGGCAAGACCGGCGGACAGGGTGAACATATTGATGTCGTTGTTCACGATCTGGGGCCACATCAGGTCGCCGTAGGCGAACACGGCGGTGAAGATGGTCAGCGCCGCCACGGAGGTTCCCGTCAGGGGGAACATGACCTTATAGAACGCCTGGAACTGGTTGCAGCCGTCCAGATACGCCGCCTCGCCGATCTCGTCGGGTATGCTCATATAGGTCTGCCGGAGGAAGAACACGCCGAAGGCGCTGACGATGCCCGGGAATACCAGGCCGGCGATGGTGTTGACCAGGCCCAGCTTGGCCGCCATCTGGTACTGGGGGATAATGAAGATCTGGCTGGGCAGGGACATCTGCATCAGAACGATGATAAAGAGGATATTCTTGCCCCGGAACTTCAGCTTGGCAAAGGCGTAGCCCGCCATGGAGCTGAAGAGGATGGCGCAGACCACCCGGAAGAACACCAGCAGGATGGTGTTCAGGTACAGCTTGACAAAGGGCAGGTTCTCCAGCACCTTTTTGTATCCGTCCAGCCGGAACTCGGATGGGAAGAAGGTGGCCGGAATGCTGACGCTTTCCGCCTGGGTCTTAAAGCTGGTGAGGAGCATCCACACAAAGGGGAAAATCATAATGAGGGAACCCACGATCAGGGCGAAATAGGTGAGGAATCTGCCGATAACATACTTGCGGTGCAGTGAATTTGAGCTTTTCATTTCAGACCCCCCTTTAAATATCGTAGGTGACCCACTTCTTCTGGCCCCAGAACTGGATGAGGGTCACAAGAAGGATCAGGCTGACGGTCCAGATGACGATGGCGGAGCCGTAGCCGCGGTCGCCCGCCACGAAGGACGAGCGGTAGAACAGATACATCAGGCTCTGCATATCGGCCATAGCCGGGTTGGTATCGTCGGACATCATGTAGATCAGGTCGTACACCTTCATGGAGGCCATCAGGCGCATGATGAGCACGGAGAACATGGTGGGGGAGACCATGGGCAGGGTGATGGTGAAAAACTGCCGGATCTTGCCCGCGCCGTCGATGCTGTTGGCCTCATAGAGGGTCTTGGGGATGTTTTGCAGGCCGGCCAGCAGCAGCACCGCGTCATAGCCGATGCTGCTCCAGACGGAGACGATGGCCACGGCGATGATGGCGGTCCTGGAGTTTGTGATCCACTGGACGTTGACGCCCAGGACCTGGTTGAGGATGCCGCTGTCGCCGTTGAAAATCACCTGCCACACCATGGCGATGGCGGCGGGGGCGCACACCAGGGGCAGGAAGAAGATGGTGCGGAAGCCGCCCTTGAACTTGACCTTGGTGTTCAGCAGCATGGCCACGAACAGGGACAGGATCACGCCCACAGGCACCGTGAGGATACAGAAGTAGACGGTATTCCAAGTGGCCTTCCAGAACTCGGGGGTCTGGAACATCTCGATGTAGTTCTGCAGGCCGATGAACTTGTAGTGGCCGAAGCCCAGATGCTCACAGAAACTGGTGTAAATGGTCTGGATAAAGGGCCAGATATTCAGCACAAACAGGCCGATGATGGTAGGGGCCACCATGATCCAACCCCAGTTTTCCTCCCGCCGGTCGGCGGCAGACATTTTTCTTTTCACAGTACGCCCTCCTCTCAGTTGCCGGCCAATTTCTTGGCCGTTTCCGTGTTGACGATCTCCGCCATCTTGTCCAGTCCGGCGTCAACGTCCTGGTTGCCGGCGTAGATCTGGGTCAGCACGTCCAGCACCTGGCTCTTCCAGCGGGGGCTGGCAGAGTTGTAGGGAACCTGGATGGCGTAGTCAAACTGCTCGAATACGCAGTCGATGTTGATCTTGTAGTCAAACTTCTCCCAGGCCTCCCGCCAGCTCTCCTCGGTGCCCAGATAGGCGGGGATGGCAGCGCCGGATTTGCCCTGGAGGATCTGGGCCTCCTCGGTGCCGAAGTATTTGATGACATCAAGGGCAGCCTCCCGGTTTTTGCCGTGGGCCCCGGTGGAGTAGCACAGGCCGTTGGACATACAGGCCCGGCCGTTGGTGTCCAGACTCTCATCGGTGTGGACGGGGTTGGGGGCCTTGGGCAGCTTGGCGATATCCCACTTGCCGTCCATCTGGGGGTTGTTCTCCAGGGCGCCCAGCAGGCTCCAGGAGCCCTCCAGGAACATGGCGCCCCGCTCGGACCAGAAGGTAGCGCCCGCGCCGTTCTGGGTGAAAAAGTTCTGGTCAGGGCACCAATCGTTCTTTTGCAGCCCGATGTAGAACTCCATGGCCTCCTTGCCGCCGGGCTGGTCAAAGCCGGAGGCGGTCTTATCGGCGTTGAGGATGTAGCCGCCGTTCTGGTAGACGTAGGACCAGTAGCCCAGCTGGTCGTCCAGATAGGCCAGGTAGCCGTATTTCCCGGTGGCGTCGTAGATCTTCTGGGAGGCGTCCGTCAGGTCGTCCCAGGTCCAGTCGTCGTCGGGATAGGCCACACCGGCCTGGTCGAACATCTCTTTGTTATACACCAGCACGCCGTTATCCTTGTCCTTGGGGACGCCGTAGTAGCGCCCGTCAGAGCCGCTGATGTTGCCCAGGGAGATGTCGGAAAAATGCTCCTGGTAGTAGCCGGACTCCACGTCGTCATAGAGGTCCGTCACATCCGCCAGCATCCCGAAGTCGGCGTAGTACAGCAGCTGGTTGGTGTGCATCCAGAAAATGTCCGGCATGGTGTTGGACTCGGCGGCGGCCTCCAGCTTGGTCCAGTACTCGTTCCAGCTGACGACCTGCACGTCGATGACCACGTCGGGATGCTGGGCCGTGTAGGCGTCGCACATATCCTGCATCCCTTTGCGCTGAGCCGTGTCCCAGATCTGGAACGTCAGGTGCGTTTTGCCGTCCGCAGAGCCGCACCCCGCCAGGGACAGCAGCAGCGCGGCAGCCAGGGCCGCTGACAGCATTCGGACAATCTTTTTCATAAACACCACTCCTCTTCCTTCATTTTCTTGCTTTGCGTTACCGAGCAGGTAACGTTTGTATTAAAATGATAACGCTCCCTCATTCTGCTGTAAATGGATTGCATTTTCAAGAATATACCCGAATGTCGTTAATCACGCTTTATGTGCAGTTCAACAAGCATTCAGACATATATTTGTGAACTTTGTCTTTATGCCCATATTTTTATGTCCATTTTTGGTGATTATCACAACAATTCACCCGCAAAATTACGGGTTCTTCCTCTCTCATCCTGATTTTCCAAATTTCAACATGACGTTATGTGGTGTTGTTGGATCGTTTTGGAAAAGCTGGGGAAAAAGGGAAGTTTTTTTCGGTTGAATTGGCCGCCCGCCTGTGGTATCATGGTTAGAAATCCAAATCAACAACCCCTGAGAGGAGCAAACGCCGTGTTTTTAGACAAAAGCCAGTTTGACCTCAACGCCCCCGCCGAGCCGGAGCGCCCGGAGCAGACCGGCGTGAAACGCTTCCTGGAGATCATCCAGGTGGAGTTTCTGAACCTCATCAAGCTCAACCTGCTGTTTTTGTTGTGCTGCCTCCCGGTGGTCGCCCTCCCCCCTGCCCTGTTCGCCACCCACTGCCTCGTCCGCCGGATGGTGCTGGGCAAGCCGTCGTCCTGCTGGCGGGACTATTGGGGCGCCTTCCGCTCCGGCTGGAAGCGGGCTTATGGCGCGTTCTGCCTCACCGCCCTGCCCATGGGGCTGGCTGGGTACGGGGCCTCCTTCTACTTACGCAACACCCAGCGATCCCTGCTGCTGATCCTGCCCTTCGCCTTCTGCTCCATGGTTTTTCTGATCGCGGCCTTGTCCTCCCCTTATTTATATGGCCTTCTGGCTGACGGCAGACCTTTGAAAGAGGCCGTCCGCCCCGCCCTGGTGCTGGGGGTGGCCCGGCCCCTGCGGGGGGCGCTGGGGGCGCTGTCCTGGTATGGGCTGACCGTCCTGGGGATTCTGGCCTTCCCCTTCAGTGGGGCGTATCTGGCCCTGATCGGCTTCACCTTCCCCTTTCTGCTGAGCAGCTTTTATGTCCGGACGGTGCTGAGGCAGTTCTTTGGGGAGTAATTTAAGTTTCCCGCTGGGGATTGCTGGCGGCTATCAAAAAGGCGTACCTTTTTGATAGCCGCCTTTCTTTTTTTGCGCCCCCAGATCGACCGCGCCGCCGGTCCGGATCCAGCCAAAAAACGCCCTATTTTTCCCTAACTTTTTCGGCCCAATTCTCGGAGGCCAAAAAAAGAGAGGATGGCCCATCCTCTCACCCCCGGCATGGTTGCCGAAACCGCCCTTTTGTGCTGCAAGCCCCATAGAGAAAACCGGAGCCATCCCAAGTCCAGCTTTCAGCAGACAGCGGCGGCCCTGACACGCAAGGCCGCCGCTGTCCTTTATATTCGATTGTCACAGGCGCAGTCCTCTCCGGCTCAGGAAAATACGGTGTGCCGCCGCCGGTACCCGTCGTTGTCCTTCTGGCGCAGTTCCCGCTCCACCTGGGCCAGCTTCCGCTTCAGCTCCTCCCGCTTGGCCTCGTCCGTCTCAGCGCCGAGGCGCTGCTCCAGCTCCGCCCGCTTCTGCTTCAGCTTCTCAATCTCCCGATCCACCTTACTGGTGTCGCCGGTGCAGGTCTCCGGCTTTTTGTCCGGGTTCTTCCGGGCCGGGGCCTTCGCGCCCTGATCCCCTTCCGGGGCATCGGCATTCTCCGGCTGGTTTAGGGCCTCCGGCCCGCGTTCCGAGTCGTCAAAAAAGACCTTGGGCTGTCCGTCCTCGTCCCGGCCCAGCCAATAACAGCCCGACGGCTCCCGCTTCTTCTCCGGGATGTACTCGTCCCTTCTGGGCTCTGTCGGGCGGTCTCGCTCCTCCTCCCCAGCCCGCCGGGCGGCGGGGGCTTCGGCGGTGCTGTCAACCGCCCGCAGGGGCCGGGCGGCGGTGCTGGTGTTGACGCTGGAAACTGGCGTCATGGCACATTCCTCCAATCCAAACAGTATGGCGCTTCCATGTCTCCAGTTTAGCGCCCCAAATTCGGATTGCAAGGCTTTTGCGCTGAACCGTCCTCTGAATGTCACGAAATGTCCAGCAGGACGCTAAGGGAAAACCGCCCCCCGGCCTGCTCCGTCAGCACCGCCCCCCGGTACTTCTCCGCCACCGAGCGGATGTTGGAAAGGCCCGTCCCCGGTGGAGGAAGAACCGCCCCAGTACAGGGGTTCTCAAAGGCCAGCAGGTAAAAATCCCCCTGCCGCCGCCCGGACACCCGGATGGTTTTGGGGCCTTGGACAGCTTTGCAGGCGGCGAGGGCGTTGTCCAGGGCGTTGGCGAAGATGACGCACAGGTCGAAGTCGTCAATGCCGCAGGGCCGGGGCAGGGACAGGGACACCTCCGCCGCCACATCGTCCACCAGCCCCAGCTTCTCCCCCAGAAGGATGTCCACCACCGGGTTCCCTGTCCGGCAGGGGAGGGAAAGCCCCCCGGAAACCGCCTCCAGCCTGTCCAGGTAGGCCCTGGCCTCCTCCGTCCGGCCGGAGGCCAGCAGGCCGTCCAGCACAGACAGGTGGTTTTTCACATCGTGGCGGAAGGACTTCGTTCGATCGTACCGGGCCTGGGCCTCCGTAACATACACCCGCTGGGCCTGGGCCGCCTGGGTGACGGCGTCCAGCGCCGCCCTGTCCCGGAAGCCCTGGCAAAGCTGGCGGTAGGCGTACAGCGTGCACAGCAGGGCCGCCAGCCCCATCCCCTGCAATCCAAAGAGGACGGCCTGCCGTCCGGCCTCCCCCGGAGGGAGGGTGACGGGGATAGCGCTGTAGGCGGTGCGCAGGATATACAGCTCGGCGGCGAAGAAAAACAGGCCGGGGAACAACAGCAGACCGGCTTGGGGCGTAGGGCTGTCCTCCGTCCAGGCCAGCAGTTTTCGGATACCCCGGTAACACAGGGCGCACAGGCCGAAATAGGCCGCCAGCGCCGCCGCCAGCACCCCGTACAGCAGGGGGCTTCCCACAAGCTGGGGGAACAACGCCACCTCCACCGAGTTCAGCAGGCCAAAGGAGAGCTGGGAGACGTAGAAGGCCAGCACCGCCCCCAGCCAGGACACGGGCTCCTGGTTCCCCAGCCAGAACCGGCTCACGGCGTGCAGCGCCAGCACTCCCGCCGCGATGGGCAGCGGCTCGTCCAGCCCCAGCCGGACGGAGAGGGCGTCCACAAGGCACAGGGCGGCGCAGTAGGCGGCAAACTGCCAGGGCCTTGCCCGCCTGCCTGTAAGGCGGCCCATGAAGATCAGGTGTGCCGTACCCTGGCCCAGCAGGGCAGCCCCGTTGAAAAACAGGCTGAACCAGTCCATCAACGCTCCCCCTCTCTCATGCGGCGCAGCAGGGCCTGGGACAGCTCCCGCTCCCGCAGACGGGAGACGGGGATAGCCTCCCCCTCGGGCAGCTGCACCTGCCCCGCCCGGCACCCCCGCACATAGTCCAGGTTCACCAGATAGCTCCGGTGGCATCGGAAGAAACGGCCGTCCACCTGCCGCTCCAGATCCCCCAGCCTGCCGTAATAGTCCACCACGCCCCCTGCCGACCGGTGAAGGTAGAGCTTGCGGCCCAGCACCTCGCCGTACACCAGCTCGGACAGGGGCACCACCTGGCACTCCGCCCCCCGCTGGATCACCAGGGGCTTGGCCTCCCGGCCTTCCAGCCGGTTCAGCGCCCGGTCCAGGGCGCGGTGGAACCGTTCCCCGTCCAGGGGCTTTACCAGATAGTCCAGCGGCTCCGCCTCAAAGGCGTCAAAGACATATTCCCTCAGCGCTGTCACGAAGATCAGCGGGCCCGCGAACCCCCGGCGCCGCAGGAGGCGGGCGGTCTCCAGCCCGTCGGGCGGGGCCATCCGCACATCCAAGAGGATCACGTCGAAGGGGCCGGCCTCCAGCAGGGCGGGGCCGCTGGCGAAGGTGCCGACGGTGTAATCCCCGCTGGGGGATTCCATCATATATCCTGCAAGCTGTTCCGCGAGCGCCTGGGCCATATGGGGCTCATCATCGCAGATGGCAAATTTGATCATGTCCGTCACTCCCCCATTTAGAATACCAGAACCGGGGCGGCGGAGCAAGGGCCCTGTCACGAGCTGCGCTGGGAATGTCTTGAAACGGCGGCCTTTGACAAATCACGGCGGCGGGCTTATAATACGGGCAGCACAATATTCTGATGGGCTGAGGAGATGAAACATTACAAAATGTTTACTTTTATCATCTGTTTCCTGGCTGGAATCGGCGCGGGGCTGGGCACCGGCTTTGCCGGCATGAGCGCCGCCGCCGTCATCAGCCCCATGCTGATCACCTTCCTGAATATGGAACCCTACTCCGCCGTGGGCATCGCCCTGGCCAGCGATGTGCTGGCCAGCGCCGTCTCCGCATACACCTACCACAAAAACAAGAACCTGGACATAAAAAACGGCCTGGTGATGATGGGGGCGGTGCTGTGCTTCACCCTGGTGGGGAGCTGGGTGTCCAGCCTGGTGCCCGCCGCCACCATGGGGGGCTTCTCCACCGTCATGACCCTGTTCCTGGGCGTCAAGTTCATCGTCAAGCCCGTCATGACCACCAAGGAGTCCATGGAGGCGGTGGATCCCAAAAAGCGGGTGGTGCAGTCCCTGGTGTGCGGCTCCATGATCGGCTTCATCTGCGGCTTCGTGGGGGCGGGGGGCGGCATGATGATGCTGCTGATCCTCACCTCCGTCTTAGGTTACGAATTGAAAACCGCCGTGGGCACCAGCGTGTTCATCATGGCCTTCACCGCCTTCACCGGCGCGGCCAGCCACTTCGCCATCGGCGGGATGCCGGATCTTTGGGTGCTGGCGCTGTGCGTGCTGTCCACCCTGCTGTGGGCCCGGATTGCCGCCCGGTTCGCCAACAAAGCCAGCCCCATCGTACTGAACCGGGCCACCGGCGTGGTGCTGGTGGTGCTGGGGGCGGCCATCCTGATTTTCAACTTTTTGCAATAAAGCGCGAGAAAACGCCCCGGTGTATTCAGACACCGGGGCGCGTTTTTTTGCTCAATCCAGGGCCAGCGATGCCGCCAGCAGCTTCTTGGTGTACTCATGTTTTGGGTGGTCGTAGATCCCGTCCACGTCCCCCTCCTCCACGATCTGACCGCCGGTCATCACCGCCACCCGGTCACAGAGCTGGTACACCACCGCCAGGTCATGGGAGATGAACAGATAGGACAGCCCCAGCCTTTCCTTCAAGTCCGCCAGCAGGCGGAGAATCTGGGCCTGGAGGGTCACGTCCAGGGCGGACACCGGCTCGTCCAGCACAATGAGCCTGCTGCCCTGGATCAGGGCGGCGGCGATGGCCACCCGCTGGCGCTGCCCGCCGGAGAGCTGGGCGGGCTTCCGGGCCAGGTGCTCCGCCTCCAGCCCCACCAGGGGGAGGAAGTCCCGCACCCTTTGGCGGCGCTCCGCCTTGTCCTTGACCCCCGCCGCCCGGAGGGGTTCCTCCAAAATCCAGCCCACGGTCTTTGCCGGGTTCAGGGAGCCGTAGGGATCCTGGAACACCATCTGAGGCCGGGGGCTGTTCACCGCCAGGGTCCCGGTGATATCCGTCACCATGCCCAGCACGCATTTCGCCAGGGTGGACTTGCCGGAACCCGACTCCCCCACCACGCCCAGCACCTCGCCGGGGGCCAGGGCCAGGGTCACGTTCCGCAGCACCTGCTTCCGGGCCTTGCCCCGTCCGTACCAGCTGTTCAGGTGTTCCATGCGCAGGATGGGCTCAGCCATTTCCTTCGCCCCCTCTCAGCTTCCTCCGGCTGGGCCGGGAGGCGATCAGCAGCTTGGTGTAGTCCTCTTTCGGGTGATGGAACACCTCATCCGCGGGGCCTGTCTCCACGATCCGCCCCTGCTTCATCACCACCACCCGCCCACACAGGGCCTTCACCACCCCCAGGTCGTGGGAGATGAACAGGATGGCGGTGCCCTCCCGCCGGTTGATGTCCTTCAGCGTGTCCAGGATCTGGGCCTGGATGGTCACGTCCAGCGCCGTGGTGGGCTCGTCCGCGATCAGCAGGCGGGGCCGCAGCACCAGCGCAGCCGCGATCATCACCCGCTGCCGCATCCCGCCGGACAGCTGGTGGGGGTACTGCCGGTACAGCCCCTCCGGGTCGGGCAGGCCCGCCAGGGCCATGGCGTCCAGGGCCTTGGCCTTCCGCTCCTCCCTGGGCAGCTTCTCGTGGATCCGCAGGGACTCCTCCACCTGCTTGCCAATCCGCATGGTGGGGTTCAGGCTGGTCATGGGTTCCTGGAAGATGATGGACAGATCCCGGCCCTGGTACTGCCGCAGCTCCTCCCGGGACAGGGGCAGGAGATCCGTCCCGTCAAACAGGGCCCGGCCCGTCACCGCCGCCCGGCTCCGGGGCACCAGCCCCATGAGGGCGTGGGCGGTCATGGACTTGCCGGAACCGGACTCCCCCACAATGCCCACGATCTCCCCCTCGTCCATTTGGAGGGAGAACTTGTCCACCGCCGTAAAGGGCTCCTGCCTGTCAGTGAACACCACCGACAGGTCTTGTACGTCCAGCATCATTGCGCGCTCCCCCCCATCCGTTCCCGGATTCCCTCGCCCAGCAGGCCCACGCCCAAAATCAGCAGGATGGCCGCCAGCCCCGGGAAGATGGCGCACCAGGGCAGGGTGAACAGCACCCCCTGGCCATCCTTCAGCATATAACCCAGGCTGGGCTCGGTGGCGTTGACGCCGATCCCCAGGTAGCTCATGGACGCCTCCGCCAGCACCGCGTTGTTGAAGCCGATGGTCAGCCCGGACAGCAGGGTGGGCCAGATGTTGGGCAGGATGTGAACGAAAATGATCCGCAGATCGGGCACACCCATCAGCTTTGCCGTCTGGACGAAGTCCCGGTCCCGGTATTTCAGGAACTCCCCCCGCACCAGCCGGGCAAAGCTGGGGATGAACAGCACCCCCAGCGCCCCGATGACGTTATACTTCCCCGGCCCGGTGAGGGCCAGCACCACCAGCGCCAGCAGGACGCTGGGGAAGGCGGCCACCGCGTCGCACAGGCGCATGATCAGCGCGTCCAACCCTCCGCCATAGTAGCCGCACAGCGCGCCGATGATCAGCCCGCACACCGCCCCCACCGCCAGCACCGCCAGGGCGATGGTGAGGGTGGAGCCCGCCCCCTCCAACGTGCGGGACAGGATATCCCGGCCCATGGAGTCGCAGCCGAAGGGGTGGGCCAGGGAAGGGGCCGCATTCCGGGCCGCCTTGTCCATGGCGGAGGGGACGTAGGGCGTCCAGAACAGGCCGGTGGCGGTGAAGGCCAGCATACAGGCGGTGAGGACGCCGCCAATGGTGAGATACCAGCTTCTCTTTTTCATGCCGCTACCTCCCATCAATCCGGGGATCCATCACCCGGTAGAGGAGATCCGCCAGAAAATTGCAGCCCACCACCACCGCCGCCAGCAGCACCACGATGGCCTGCACCACCGGGTAGTCCCGGCTGCCGATGGACGAGATGAGGATGCGCCCCAGGCCAGGGATGCTGAACACCTGCTCCACCACGATGGAGCCGGCCATAATGTCGCCAATCGCCATGGCCAGGAAGGTCACCACCGGGATCATGGCGTTGCGCAGCACGTGCCGCCGCAGGGCGGAGCCCCGGCTGTTCCCCTTGCTGTAGGCGGTGCGGATGTAGTCCT
>CASTQR010000011.1 GCA_949451265.1 uncultured Eubacteriales bacterium
GGAGCTGGTGGGCCACGCGGTGGGCGGCGTGTGCCCCTTCGGGATCAAGGAAGGGGTTGCGGTGTACCTGGACGAGTCGCTGAAACGGTTTGAGACGGTGTTCCCCGCCTGCGGCAGCGGGAACAGCGCCATCGAGCTGTCTATCGGGGAGCTGGAGCGATATTCCGGCTATACAGCCTGGGTGGATGTCTGCAAGGGATGGAACGGCTGACAGGGCATAAGGAACGGGGCAGACGGGAAAACCGTCTGCCCCGGATTTTTTTGTTGCGACCATCAGCGGCCAGCCTTCTTCTGGGCCTTCTTGCGGAGCAGCTCCTCCTTTGCCAGCTGGGCGGCGGCCAGGATGTCCTCGTGCCGCACCGTGTAGCGGCGGTTGACGGACAGCTTGCTGTACCGGCTGCGGAAGCGGCGGCTATACCGCTCCAGCTGGGTGATCTCGGCGCTGTACCGCTGGCGCAGGGCGGAGGATTTGTCCTCCAGCATATCGGACAGCTCCGCCTTGCCCAGGGAAAGCTGGACCTGCAGCTCCTCCCCCAGGGTGGTGACGCCCACCACCAGCCGGGACACCAGGGCCAGATGGCGGATGGTGAACACCGCGTCCACGATCAGCACCGCCAGCAGGGTGCCGCCCAGGGTGTATTTCAGCACCGGGGGGATGCGGGTGAACAGCTCCTCCACCGGCGGGTGGATATAGAAGATCACCAGGTAGGACAGCACGCCCCACACCAGCGCCACCCACAGGCAGATCCGGCCCTTCAGGTTAAAGCGGAAGTGGGAGTAGTCCCAGTATTTCACGTGGGTGGTGGTCTCCAGCAGCCAGGCCACGAAATATTCCCAGGAACTCATCACCACCACGGCCACCACGTAGAACAGCACCAAATTTTGTTTCAAAGGGGTGAAGAACAGGATCATCAGCAGCACGCCCGTGCCGTAGATGGGGCAGATGGGGCCGTAGAGGAAGCCCCGGGGAACTAAGCGCCGCTCACAGATGGAGCAGTAGCAGGTTTCCATCACCCAGCCCAGAAAGGAGTAGAAAATGAAGTAGAGGAACAGGTCAGAGATGGTATAGCCCAGGATGGTCAAACAAGCTCCCTCCTAATTCTGTTCGGCGAGCAAAACGCCAAGAATCCCATTGTATATCCGGCCGGGGTGCTGGAGAAACTGCTGTGCGATGCGCTGGCCCTCGTCCTCGGAGGGGGCCAGCAGGGTGAGGGAAAACAGGCTGCCTTGATCGTCGTCCATGGCCAGGCACACGTCGAAGCCCTGGGGCTGTGCCCGCACCTCCGCCCGCACCTGGGCCTTGCGCTTCAAGGCCTGGTTCAGGGGGGCCATCCGCTGGTCGCAGCGGCGGCGCACCACGGGGGACAAGCTGCTCTCCCCGGCGGCGCAGGTGCGGCGGCCCTTGTCGGTGATAGCGTAAAACTCCCCATCCTGGGCTGCGTGGCCGCTGTCCAGCAGCTCGGCGGCCGCCTCGGCAAATTGGAAATAGTCCACGCCGCTGTCGCACATGGACAGGTCGGTGAGGGTGGCGAAGTCAATGGGGGCGGCGGCGCGGTTGAGAATATACAGCACCAGCAGCTTGATGTCCAGCTTGTCATGGATAAACCCGGCCATATGAACCAGCTCCTCTCCCGGCCAAGGTGCGGCGGATTCCGCGTAAAGAGTATTATAGCCGATTCCAGGGAGAATGACAAGCGGAATTTGTCTGTCGCTCAGGCCCTTGTGACAAGGGCCTGGTAGAGCTGGACCAGATAGGCCCAGGTGGAGCGGTCCAGCACGCCGGTGGCGGGCAGGCCCGCCAATTTCTGGATGACGCGGATGTTGGCGGGGGTCTCTCCATCGTTGCAGCCGCTCATCTTGCAGGGGGAGAAGTTGGTCATCACCTTTCCCAGGGAGACGAACATGGCTTGGACGATCAGTACCGGGGGGCACTCCTGGCCCTCGATGGCGGTATAGGTGCCGCAGGGCAGGACGTTCAGCGGGGGAGGAAAGCCGTACTGTTGTTCGGTTTTGACGTAAGCGTCCCGGATGGCGTTCCAGGTGCCCAAATCCACCACCCCGGTCACCGGGGGATGGTACTCCCGCTGGAACACCATGACGGCCTCCAGGGTGCGCTCCCCGAAAATGCCGTCCACCGTCAGGCGGATCAGCTTGGGATCGTGTATGGCCAGCTGGTTCAGCATATATTGAAGGGATCGGACGGGCTGGCCGGACATCTCGGTCCCGTTTGCCGCTTCGTTGTTCATGGGGAAACTCCTTTCTGTCACTGGTTGGCGCCGCCGTAGGTGAGGTTGTAGCCCGGGAACTGGCCGGCGGCCACGGAGCTTTCAATGTCCCGGGCGCTGATGGGCAGGTTTGCCCCGGCCAGGGCGGTGCGGGCGATGCCCAGGTACTCGTCGTACAGCCGCTGCCAGGTCTGCTGATCCACCACGCCGGTGGCGGGCAGGCCCAGGCGAGCCTGGGCGGCCTCCACCGCCTGACGGGTTTGGGGGCCGAAGATGCCGTCGATAGCCAGGGGCGGCACACCGGAATTGAACTGGGCGATGATGGAGAGGAAGTACTGCAAAGCGGACACGGCCAGACCGGTGCTGCCCTCCCGGAGGGTGACCCCGGTGGAGGGGCCCTGGATCTCGGTAAAGGGCTGGCCCTCGCTGACCAGCTCGGACAGCTTCCGGACGGCCCCGTGGAGGGACACCAGCTTATACCAGGTGCCCTGGCCCACGATGCCGTCGGGGGTGAGGTTGAAGATGGACTGGAATTTTTTCACCGCCGCCTCGGTCTGGCTGCCGAACACGCCGTCCACCGGGGAGATCCGGGGAATGGCGGGGTAGTTCTGCCCGATGCGGTTCAGCATCACCTGCAAAACGGTGACATAGTTGCCGGAGGAGCCGGTTTGCAGGGGGTAGCCGGGGTAGGAGTAGGTGATGTTCCGGATGGGGGTGTTGGACACCAGCTCGATATTGTCCCCGTAGTAGCGGCGAAGGATATCCATGGTGGAGCTGCCCTGGCGGGCCATTCGCTCGCTGCCCCACTGGGAGAGACCGTCACAGGTGACGGTGGTGCCGTTGCAGAATTTGGCGGCCAACGGCTCCACAAAGCCCTTCCGGCGGATGTAGGTGTTGAACAGCTCATCCACCAGCCGGTCCACGTTCTCAAAGGTGCTCCGGCCCTTGATGAACTTCTGGTCGTTCATGGTGGAGCCGGTGATGTCGAAGTCATAGCCCCGGCTGGGGTAGTATTCCGTATAGACCCGGTTGAGGGCAAAGGAGATCTGGGCCAGAATGTTGGCCCGGAGGGCCGCCTCCGGCCAGGTGGGGTAGATCTCGCTGGACGCCACGTTTTTGATGTAGTCGATGAAAGGGACGGTCACGTTTTCCGCCCACTGGTTGGCGGGGCCGGTGTGGACGGTGATGGTCTGGGGTATGTAAGGCGTGACTGAGATAGGCATGGGAACCTCCTTCCTTGGGGCCGCTCACAGCGGCTGGGGTGTGACCACCACCGGGCTGGCGGCGTCATCGTCCCCGTTCGCCGGCTGAGGCAGGGGGATCAGGGGCACATTCTGCACCGTCTCCACTCCGGGGAACACCTGAAGCTGTTCAAAGGTGGCCAGGTAATAATCCGGATGCTCCACCACCAGGGCATAGTCGGAGAAGGGCGCGGCCCCGCCAGGTTCCTCGCTGAGGGACAGGTCGGGGGCGTCCAGCTGGACGGGCGGGGTGGTGCCGCTGCTGTCGGTGGTCTGGATAGAGAGCACGTTGCGGCGGCCGTCCTCACTGGGGCCGGAGATGATCACGGTGGCTCCCGGAACGGGAAGCTGGGCCTGGGAGGTGAACGCGCGGACGGTCAAAGAGCCGGTCTGGGGCATAGACAACTCCTCCTTTTGGGGATTGGGGAAGCCTGTCATAAGGCGGGCCGGAGCTTCCCTGATTCAGCCTATGCGGGGAAGGGAAAAGGGTGCGCGTTTTCAGAAAAAAACCGCGGATTCCTCCGCCGTGCTGGAAAATCAGCAAAATTTTACTGCTTTTAATTTATCCGACCCGGCACATAATAAAGGACGGGGAAAGTGAAAAAAAGCAGGAGGCATAACGATGAAACAGAGAAAGTTTGCTTTGGCGATGGCCCTTGTGTTTGTGCTGGCCCTGGCGGGCTGCTCCGCCAACCGGGAGGAGAACTCCGCCCCGCCCAGCGAGAGTATGTCCGGCGGCGCCCAGAACACCCCGGGTATCGGCGGGGACGGGCAGGATGGCTCCGGCGGCACCCAGAACAGCCCTGACATTGGCGGCGGCATGGAGAACAGCTCCGGCATGAGCGGCGGGGACAGCGGCAACGACGCCATGGAGGGCGGCGGCGCCGGGGGTACCAACGATCAGAACAACGACGGCCTGCCCGACGGTTCTTCCGGCTCTGCCGGACGGGGCGGGGACAGTGTGATCGACGACATCGGCGAGGCCGCGGGGGATCTGGCCCGCGGCGCGGGCAATGCGGTCCGGGGTGCCGGGAGCGCCATCGGCGACGCGATGCGCTGAACAAAAACAGGGCGGCCGGAATTTTCCGGCCGCCCTGGCGTATGTTCTATTACAGCTCCAGGCCGATGTATTGTTCCAGCGTGTTGGGCTGTCCGTCCGCCTCGGTGAAGCCGTGGGCAAGACAGAACTGGCGGAGCCGCTGGTGCTCCGGCGGGCAGGACAGGCGCAGGAGCTGCCGTCCCATGGCCCGGTACGTACAGACCGCGTGGCCCAGAAGCTGGATCGCCAGCCCCTTGCCCTGGAACTCCGGGGCCATCCACAGCAGGGTGACCCAGCCCACGCCCTGATCCGCCCCCTTGGCCCGGTCCAGCTGGAGCACCCCGGCGGGGCGGTCCCCCAGCAGGGACAGCAGAAGGCCGTCCGGTTCGCTCAGCAGGAAGTTGTAGGGCTGGATCCCGGCCTCCGCGCAGGCGCTGAGGTACAGATCCTCCTCCTGGGGCAGGATCAGGGAGCGGTGGCGCAGGGCGTTGCGCTCCATGCCGGGGATGCCGTAGAGGACGTTGGCCTGGGTCTGGGGGACGGCAGGGGAGAGGTGGCTGTCATCATTGTAGTACTCCACGTGGATCTGGCCGTCTTCCGCCGTCAGCTTGGCCACGCCGGTGTTGTTGGCAAGGCGCAGATGGCCCATCTGAGCCTCGTCTATCCCCAAAAAGGCGGACAGCCCCGCCCGGATGGCGCAGCCGTGGGACACCACCGCCACGGTTTGCCCCGGATGGGAGGCGGCGATGCGGGTGAGGGAGGCGGCTACCCGGTGGCGCACGTGGGGGAAGGTCTCGCTGCCCTCCACCTGCCAGCCGGGGTCACAGGCCAGGAAGTCCGCCAGACTGTCCCGATGGTCGTGGAGGAGCTGGCCCCAGGGTACGTCCTCCCAGACGCCCGCGCCGATCTCCCGCAGGCCGGGATCCACCCGCAGAGGAAGCCCCCGGGGACGGTAGATGGCCCCGGCGGTGGACATGGCCCGGTAGAGGTCGCTGGAATACACCGCGTCGAAGTGGACGCCCTCGAACCGTTTTTCCAGGGCCTTCACCTGTTCCCGGCCCTTGGCGGTGAGCAGGCCGTTGTGCCAGCTGTGGCAGCGGCGGTAGAGATTGCCCTCCGCCTGACCGTGGCGGATGAGATAAATGGTGGTCATGGGTTTCTCCTTTCGGTACTGTTACCAGGGCCGCACGCCGCCGGTGAGTTCCCGGACAGCGGACAGCCCCTGCCGGGCAGCCAGCTCCGCCAGCCCGTCCCGCACCTTCAGCGGGGCATAGGGATCGGCAAAGAGGGCGGTGCCCATGGCCACGGCGGAGGCCCCCGCCAGCATGAGCTGGGCGGCGTCCTCACCAGTGGACACGCCGCCCATGCCCAGGATGGGAAGGCGGACGGCATTGGACGCCTCCCACACCATCCGCACCGCCACGGGGAGGATGGCGGGGCCGGACAGCCCGCCGGTGTTCATCCTCAAAATGGGGCGGCGGGTGTTCACGTCGATCCGCATCCCCCGCAGGGTGTTGATGAGGGAGAGGGCGTCCGCCCCCGCGTCCGCCGCGGCTTTGGCGATCTCGGTGATGTCGGTGACGTTGGGGGAGAGCTTCACCATCACAGGGACAGAGGCGTGGGCTTTGGCCTCTCTGGTAACTTCCGCCGCCAGATCGGGGCGGGTGCCGTAGGCCAGGCCGCCGGCCTTCACATTTGGGCAGGAGATATTGACCTCGATGAGATCCACGCCCGCCTTGGACAGCTTTTCGCACATCACGCCGTACTCCTCCGGGGTATTGCCCGAGATGTTGACGATGATTTTTACATCGTGCCGGCGCAGGAAGGGCAGCTCGTCCCGGATGAAAGCGTCCACGCCGGGATTTTGCAGGCCCACAGAGTTCAGCATACCCAGCGGCGTCTCGGCGATCCGGGGCGGGGGATTGCCCTCCCTGGGATGAAGGGTTAAACCTTTACAGCAAATAGCCCCCAGCTCGGACAGGTCGAAAAATTGCCCGTACTCCCGGCCAAAGCCAAAGGTGCCGGAGGCCGCCACCACGGGGTTTTTCAGGGGTACGCCCGCCAGCTCCACACGCTGATCGACATGGGAGGCGTCCGGTTTTTGGGGGGCGGGGAAGGTCTGCCCCAGCTTGCAGCCGTTCCCGCTGCCGCCGATCACGGCCTCGGACAGGTAGGTATCCTGTTCACACATTCCAGTCCACCTCCCCGGCGTCAAAGACAGGGCCGTCCTTGCAGACGTGCTTCATGGAGCCGTCCTTCATCCGGACGGCGCAGCCCAGGCAGGCCCCCACGCCGCAGGCCATCCGCTCCTCCATGGATACCTGGCAGGGGATGCCGAACTGGGCCGCCACGCTGGTGATACTTTTCAGCATGGGCTTGGGGCCGCACGCCAGAATGTCTGTAAAGGAGTGATCCTTCGCAAGAATATCCCGCACCTGGGCGTCCACAAAGCCGTGCCGGCCCATGCTTCCGTCGTCGGTGCAGAGATAGGTTTTCTCACAGTGGACGGCAAAGCGGCTGATGACGGGGAGGAACGCCTTTGCCCCGGTGCGGAAGCCCAGCACCGCCGCGTGGGGCCACCGCAGACACTCCCCAAGCTCCAACAGGGGCGGCACGCCGATGCCGCCGCCCACCAGCAGGTAACGGCCCTCCCGGGATACATCGAAGCCGTTGCCCAGGGGGCCCAGCACGTCCAGGCTGTCCCCAACCCTGCGCTGGGACAGCCAGCGGGTGCCCTCGCCCCGCACCTCGAAGATCAGGGCGGCGGTGTCCTCCGGCTCATCGCACTGGGTGCGGGCTACGGAGATGGGGCGGCGGAGCAGCTGACTGGCCCCGCATTTGATATGTAAGAACTGCCCGCCCCGCAGGCCGTGGTCTTGCACCAGCTTTCCCGCCTCCACTACCATCCACCAGGTGTCGGCGTCCAGCTGGGTCATTTCAACTACCTTGCAAATCTGTTGAACCGGCACGGCCGATCCCCTCCTTATAGTATGGTGACGTACTGCTTGATCTCGTCCCGCATCTTCTCGGCGGCGGCCCGGGCGGCGTCCTGGTAGTCCGCGCCGTCCTTCCCGGTTTTCTGCCAGGCGCACATGATGGAGCGGGAGGCGTTGACGATGGCCCCACGGCCCAGCTCATCGAAGGCGAAGCGCACATCGGCGGCGGTGCCGCCCTGGGCGCCGTAGCCGGGCACCAGGAAAAACACCTTGTCCAGCCGGTAGCGCAGCTCCTTAAGGACGGAGGGGTGGGTGGCTCCCACCACGGCCCCAAGGGCCTGATAACCGTATTTGCCCGCCGTATCCTTGCCCCACCGCTGGATCAGATCGCCCATGACGGTATAAACCAGCCGGTCTCCCGCCACGATGTCCTGGAGCTCCATGGAGGAGGGGTTGGAGGTTTTGGCCAGCACAAAGGCACATTTGTCCCGCTCGGCGCAGTCCTTCAGGAAGGGCTTGATGGCATCGGAGCCCATGTAGCCGTTCAAGGTCACACAATCCGCGTCGAACACGGGGCAGGCCGTCCCGCCCACCTGGGCGGTTCCCAGCCACGCCTCGCTGTAGGCGGCGGCGGTGGTGCCGATGTCGCCCCGCTTCACGTCAGCGATGACGAACAGATCCTTGGACTTGGCGTAGGAGATGACCTCCTCCAGGGCCTTCATGCCCCGCCAGCCCAGCAGCTCAAAGTAGGCGGATTGGGGCTTGACGGCGGGCACCACGTCGGCCAGGGCGTCAATGAGGCCCTTGTCGAACTCCAGCACCGCTTGGGCGGCGGCCTCCAGGGTCTCGCCATATTGATCGGTGTATTTTTTCAGGATGTGGGGCGGGACGTATTCCACACGGGCGTCCAGTCCGGCGACGGTGGGGTTCTTTTTGGCTTTGATCTTGTCCTGCAAGACATCGAATGACATGGCTTAATCCTCCTGGTAAATAATCTTTCCCTGGGAAATGGTATATTTGACGCGCCCCCGCACAGCGCGGCCGTGGAAGGGGGTGTTGCGGCCCTTGGAGGCGAACTTGGTATTGTCGATGACCCACTCCTCCTCCAGGTCAAAGAGGATTAGGTCGGCGTCCCGGCCCTGGGCCAGCGTGCCCTTGTCCAGCCCCAGCAGGGCGGCGGGGGCAGCGGACATGAGGGCCAGCACCCGGCTGAGCGGCAGCAGCCCCGTGTGGTAAAGCCCGGTGAGGGCAAGGGCCAGGGAGGTCTCCAGCCCCACCATGCCGCTGGGGGCATCGGGGAGGGGCCTGGCCTTTTCCCCGGTGGTGTGGGGGGCGTGGTCGGTGACGATGGCGTCGATGGTGCCGTCGATGAGCCCCGCCCGGATGCCGTCCACATCGGCTTGAGTGCGCAGGGGCGGGTTGACCCGGGCCATGGCGCCCTGCCGCAGTACCTCCTCCTCGGTGAGGGTGAAGTACTGGGGACAGGTCTCGCAGGTGACGCGGACGCCCCGGGCTTTGGCCTGCCGGACGATGTCCACCCCTTTCGCGGTGGAGATATGGCAGATGTGGACGTGGGCCCCGGTGTCCTCCGCCAGCATCGCGTCCCGCATGATTTGCAGCTCCTCCGCCACAGCGGGGCGGCCGGGGAGGCCCAGCTTTTGGGACACCGTGCCCTCGTTGACGGCGTAGTTTTGAACCATGTCCCGGTCCTCGCAGTGGTCCAGGATGGGAAGGTTCAGCTCCTTTGCCCGGAACATGGCCTGTCGGAGCAGGGCCAGATTCTGGATGGGCACCCCGTCGTCGGTGAGGGCAGGCACGCCCGCCGCCTTCAGGGCGGCGAAGTCGGTGAGCTGTTCCCCCTTTTGGCCCAAGGTGACGGCCCCGGCGGGGAGGACATTGACTCCGGTGGGGGCGGCCTTGTCCCGCACCAGCCGGACGATGTCCGAACTGTCGGTGGCGGGGCGGGTGTTGGGCATAGCTACCAGGGTGGTGACGCCCCCCCGGGCGGCGGCGGTGCAGCCGGTGGCCACCGTCTCCTTGTCCTCGAAACCCGGTTCCCGCAGGTGGACGTGCAGATCCACCAGGCCGGGGGCGGCGGTGAGGCCGGACGCGTCCAGCACCTGTGCGCCTGGGGCGGCGAGATCCCGGCCCAGACGGGCGATCCTACCGTCCTCTATCAGAATGTCCAGGCGGCCGTCGATGCCCTGGGCGGGGTCAACAACCCGCCCGCCTTGGATCAAAAGCTGCAAGGGCACATCCCTCCTAACTGATCATTGACAACATTATAACGGATTTGCCACGGGAACGCAACGGGCAGATGGGAAGAATCCCGGAATGCGGGCAGAAAAAGGCGGAACCCCTTCCGGAGTCCCGCCTCTGGTGCAAGTAAGCCTGTAAGCCGGGTTCTGTCATTTAAGACAGCCATCTATCTCGACGTACCGTCGCCGGCACGCTCCAGCCGCCTCCTGGACACGGCCGGGCCGGCCTTGTGTGTCCCCACGGCGTTGCTCCGGATAGAGTTTACAGCAATGGGCGCTTTCACACGCCATTGGGTGAGCTCTTACCTCGCCTTTCCACCTTGACCTCGTCGGCGCAAGCTCCATATCGCTTGCTCCGCCGCAAGCGGCGGAGCTCGCTCATTTCGCTGCGCCTCCTCTCCCCACAAAGCCAAAGGGCGGCTTTGCGGGGGCCCCAAATGGGGATGAGGCAGTCTATTTCTGTTGCACTTTTCCTGGGGTCGCCCCCGGCGGGTGTTACCCGTTATCCTTGCCCTGTGGAGCCCGGACTTTCCTCACGGACGGCCTTTCGGCCTGGCCGCGCGGCTGTCCAGCTTGCTTGCGAAATTCATTGTACTTCAAGTTTGGGTGATTGTCAAATGGATTTGAATGGGGTATAATACCTCCGTACGCAAATTCTGCCTGCGGGCGGAAGCGGAGCAACGACAATGGAGGTGCGGCTCACGATGGAATCGGCACTGAAGGAATATATGGACCGGCTGAGGGGGAAGCGGGTGGCGGTGATCGGCCTGGGGGTCTCCAACACGCCGCTGGTGGAGCGGCTTCTGGACGCGGGCGTGCAGGTGCTGGCCTGCGACAAGCGGCAGCGGGAGGACTTTAACGGCCTCATCGAGTCCCTGGAGCGCCGGGGGCTGGAGGCGGCCCTGGGCCCGGACTATCTGGATCACCTGGAGGGTGTGGATGTGATCTTCCGCACCCCCGGCCTGCGGCCCGATGTGCCCCAGATCGCGAAGGCGGTGGAGGCGGGGGCCAAGCTCACCTCGGAGATGGAGGCGTTTTTGTCCCTGTGCCCCTGCCGGATCATCGCGGTGACCGGCTCGGACGGCAAGACCACAACCACGACCATTATTGCCGGTATGCTGGAGGCGGCGGGCTACCGCACCTTTGTGGGGGGGAACATCGGCAACCCCCTGCTGTGCCGGGTGGACGAGATCCGGCCCGACGACATGGTGGTGCTGGAGCTGTCCTCCTTCCAGCTGCTGACCATGAGGCAGAGCCCCAGCATCGCGGTGATCACCAACCTGGCCCCCAACCATCTGGACGTACACAAGGACATGGAGGAATATGTGTCCGCCAAGCGGAACATCTTCGCCTACCAGGACGCCTGTGACAAGCTGGTGCTGAATGCGGACAACGAGATCACCGCCGGGTTTGCCCAGGAGGCCAGGGGGCAGGTGACGCTGTTCAGCCGGAAAAAAACGGTGGAGCACGGGGTATACTTAAAGGACGGGATGGTGATGTACTGCGGCCGCCCGGTGATCCATGTGGAGGATATCCGCATACCCGGCCTGCACAATCTGGAGAACTACATGGCGGCCATCGCCGTGGTGGAGGAGCTGGTGCCGGACGAGGTGATCCGGGACTTTGCCCGCACCTTCAACGGGGTGGAGCACCGGATCGAGCTGGTGCGGGAGCTGGACGGGGTGCGGTACTATAATGACTCCATCGCATCCAGCCCCAGCCGGACCATGGCGGGACTGCGGTCCTTCCGGGAGAAGGTGATCCTGATCGCCGGGGGCTATGACAAGCATATCCCCTATGACGGGCTGGGGCCGGAGGTTGTGAGGTCGGTGAAGGTTCTGCTGCTCACCGGGGACACGGCGGAGAAGATCAAGGCGGCGGTGCTGGCCGCCCCGGAGTACCGGCCTGGGGCCCCGGAGATCGTGGACTGCGCCGATCTGCGGGAGGCGGTGAACAGGGCCAGGGCCCTGTCGGAGCCGGGGGATGTGGTGCTTCTGTCCCCGGCCAGCGCGTCCTTTGACCGCTTCAAGAATTTTGCGGAGCGGGGGAACGCGTTCAAGGATCTGGTGAACGCGCTGGAATAAACAGATAAAGGAGTAACGTGAACGTGGAAACGGAACAGAGATTGCGGCGGCTGTGCGCGGTGGGCGCGCCCTCCGGGTTCGAGGGCCCGGCGGCGGCGGAGGCCCGGACGCTGCTGGAGCCGCTGATGGACGAGGTATGGATCGACAGGCTGGGCAATCTGGTGGGGGTGCGCCGGTGCGGGAAGCCGGGGGCGAAAAAGCTGCTGCTGGACGCCCACCTGGACGAGGTGGGGCTCACCGTCACCGGGATCGAGGACGGCTTCCTGCGGTTTGCCGCCATTGGGGTGGACGCCCGGATGCTGCCCGACCGGGAGGTGACGGTGCTGGCCGATCCGCCCCTGCGGGGAGTGGTGGTCTGCCTGCCGCCCCATGTGCTGTCGGCGGAGGACCGGGAGAAGGCCCCCAAGGTGGAGGAGATGTTCATCGACGTGGGGCTGGGCCAGGAGGAGGCGGAGCGGCGGATCCCTCTGGGTACGCCAGTGGTGTACAAGTCGAATTTCCTCCGGCTGGGGGAGCGCCAGCTCTGCTCCAAAGCCATGGACGACCGGGCCTGCTTTGAGGCGCTGCTTCGGACAGTGGAGCTTCTGCGGGACAAGGAGCTGGATGTGGATCTCTATGTGCTGGGCAGTACCCGGGAGGAGGTCGGGGGCATGGGGGCCAGGGTGGTGACCCAGGCCATCGCCCCGGACTGTTGTGTGGCGGTGGACGTGACCTTCGGCCGTACGCCGGACACGCCCAAGAACGAGGCGATGGTGATGGGCGGCGGCCCCGCCGTGGGTATTGGGCCCAACTGCGCCCGCTGGATGGTGCGCCGCCTGCTGGACGGGGCGGAGCAGGAGCAGATCCCCGTCCAGAAGGAGGTCATGGAGGGCAGCAGCGGCACCAACGGCTGGACCATGCAGATCTGCAACGAGGGGGTGGCCACGGCGGTGGTGTCCATCCCGCTGAAGTATATGCACACCCCGGTGGAAGTGGTGGAGCGGTCGGATATTGAGGACACCGCCCGGCTGCTGGCCGCCTTTGCCGCCGGACTGGGGGAGGGGGATTGGCAATGATTGAGACGCTGAAAACCCTGTGCGCCCTGTCCGGGGTGTCCTCCTGTGAGGACGAGGTGCGGGACGATATCCGTAAGCGGGTGGAGCCCCACGCGGACAGCGTGCGGGTGGATGCCCTGGGGAACCTGATCGTGTTCAAGCGGGGGGCCAAGCCCACGGGGAGCCGGCTCATGCTGTGCGCCCACATGGACGAGGTGGGGCTGATGGTGAAATCGGCCACCGAGGAGGGCTTCCTGAAATTCGGCTGCGTGGGCGGCATTGACCGGCGGATCCTGCTGGGCAAGGAGGTAGCGGTGGGGCCGGGGCGCGTCCCCGGCGTGATCGGCCTGAAGCCCATCCACCTGACCACCGCTGAGGAGCGGAAAAAGGTGCCCAAGCTCACCGAATACTATATCGACATTGGGGCAAGCAGCCGGGAGGAGGCCCTGGCCCAGGTGGAAATTGGGGACTATGCCGCCTTTGTCAGCGAGGCAGCGGACTTTGGGGACGGGATGCTGAAGGCCAAGGCCATCGACGACCGGGTGGGCTGCGCGGTGATGGTGAAGCTGATGGAGGAGGAGCTGCCCATGGACTGCACCTTCGCTTTTACCGCCATGGAGGAGGCGGGGTGCAGGGGGGCGTTCGGTGCCGGCTTCTCCGTGACGCCGGAGATCGCTCTGGTGCTGGAGGGCACCACCGCCGCCGACGTGCCCGCCCTCAGCGAGGACCGGCAGGTGTGTTGGCCGGGGCGGGGCCCGGTGCTGTCCTGGATGGACGGGGGCGCCATCTACGACCGGGCGCTGTTTGAGCGGCTGCGGGCGCTGGCGGAGGAAAACGGCCTGTCCTGGCAGATGAAGCACTACCTGTCTGGCGGCACGGACGCCAAGTCCATCCAGGGGCTCAAGGCCGGGGTGCGGGTGACCGGGATCTCGACGGCGGTGCGCTATCTCCACGCGCCCAACAGCGTGTGCAGCCAGCGTGACGTGGAACAGATGCTTGTCCTGGCCCGGCTGTTCATTCGGGATCTGGCGGAGGGCTGACCGCCCTGAAAAGTAGGAGGAATTTGATATGGATATACTGAAAACGCTGGAGGCGCTGGTGACCGCCTTTGGGCCCTCCGGCTGTGAAACTGAGATTTCCCAGGTGATCGAGGGGTTGGCGAGGCCCTATGTGGACGAGATGTCCAGGGACGTAATGGGAAACCTGATCTGCCATAAGAAGGGGAGCGGGCCCCGTGTGATGTTCTCCGCCCATATGGATTCCATCGGGCTGGTGGCTACCCACATCGATGAAAAGGGATTTGTCCGGGTGGGGGCTGTGGGCGGCGTCAGCGCGAAAGAGGCGCTGTATGCCCCGGTGCGGTTCCAGAATGGGACGAAGGGCCTCATCTGTGCCAAGGAGGGCACGGAGACAGACAAGCTGAAGGTGAGCGACCTCTATCTGGACATCGGCGCGACCGATGGGGAGGAGGCCAAAAGGCTGGTGCAGGTGGGAGACGCTGCGGTATATGACACTCCCGTTCGTCAGGCGGCGGGACGGGTGATCTCTCCCTACCTGGACGACCGCATCGCCTGCCTGGTGCTGCTCATGGCGATGGAGCGGCTGGAACAAACGGAAAACGACCTGTATTTTGTGTTCTCTGTCCAGGAGGAGGTGGGCTGCCGGGGGGCCAAGACGGCGGCCTGGGCCATCGACCCGGACTACGGCATCGCGGTGGACGTGACCGGAGCGGACGACCAGCCGGGGAGCAAGCACCAGGCCAGCGCCCTGTGCGGCAAGGGGGCGGCGGTGAAGGTGATGGACCGCTCCGTTATCTGCCCGCCTGCGCTGGTGGAGAAACTGATGGCTTTGGGAGAGAAAAAGGGCATTCCCGTCCAGCGAGACGTACTTCAATATGGAGGAACCGACGCCGGACCGATGCAGACCACCCGAAACGGTGTGCATGCGGGGGGGATCTCCATCCCCTGCCGGTATACCCACACCCCCACGGAGCTGGTGGACCTGGGGGACGTGGAGGCGTGCGCCAAGCTGGCGGCGGCGTTTGCTGTGGCAAAGCTGGAGAAATAAAACGTAGAAAAGGCAGAGTATGTAAATGGATTTAACCTTACAGATATCGGAGCGGGTCAGCGCGCTGGCCCAGCAGGCGGAGCAGGGGCTGGGGGAGCAGTTTGCCCGGATTGACGCCATCGCCCAGGCCAACAGCCGGCGGGTGCTGGCGGCGTTCCAGAAGCACCGGGTGGCGGAAGCGTATTTTGCCGGTACCACCGGCTACGGCTACGACGATCTGGGCAGGGACAAGCTGGACGAGATCTACGCCGACCTGTTCGGCACGGAGGACGCCCTGGTTCGGCTGCAATTTGTCAACGGCACCCACGCCATTGCCTGCGCCCTGTTTGGGGCGCTGAAGGCGGGGGATGTGCTGGTGTCCGCCGTAGGCGCGCCCTATGATACGCTGCTGGGCGTGGTGGGGGCGGTGGACAAGGGCCACGGTTCTCTCAGGGACTACGGGGTGGAGTACCGGCAGGTGGAGCTGGCGGACAACGCGCCGGACAGGGCGGGGCTGGCGAAGGCTGTGCGCGATCCCCGGGTGAAGGCCGTGCTGATCCAGCGATCCAGGGGTTATGCCACCCGGGCGTCCCTGTCGGTGGAGGAGATCGGGGAGCTGTGTGCCATTGTGCGGGAAAGCAATCCGAACGCCGCGATTTTGGTGGATAACTGCTACGGGGAGTTTGTGGAGGAGCGGGAGCCCACCCATGCAGGCGCCGATCTGGTGGTGGGATCGCTCATCAAGAACCCCGGCGGCGGGCTGGCCCCCACCGGGGCGTACATCGCCGGACGGCGGGATCTGGTGGAGGGGGCGGCTATGCGGCTCACCTGTCCAGGGATTGGACGGGAGTGCGGGGCGACCCTGGGGAACAACCGGCTGCTGTACCAGGGGCTGTTCCTGGCCCCCCATACGGTGGCCCAGGCGGTGAAAACCGCCGTGTTTGCCGCGCGGCTCATGGAGCTGCTGGGCTATGAGGCCGACCCAAGGTCGGACGCGGCACGGCACGATATCATCCAGATGATCCACCTGAAAACCCCGGAGGCGGTGAAGCGGTTCTGCAAGGGAATCCAGTCCGGGGCCCCGGTGGATTCCTATGTCACCCCGGAGCCCTGGGATATGCCGGGGTACGACTGTCCTGTGATTATGGCGGCGGGGGCGTTTGTCCAGGGGGCCTCCATTGAGCTGTCCGCCGACGCGCCCATGCGGGAGCCCTACACGGTCTACTTGCAGGGGGGGCTCACCTATGAGTCGGGCAAGACCGGCGTGATGCTGGCGGCGAAGGAGCTGCTGCGGGAGTGACATAGGCCGAGCTGTTTTGCGCATACAGTGCCTGTAGGGGGTGGCTGTATGCCTATAAAGCTGAAACGCCTGTCATATATTCTGCGCCGGGAGGGGCCGTTGGCGGCGGTGCTGCCTGTGGTGGGGGTGCTGGCGCTGGTGGGCTTGCTTCTCCATACGCTGAACGGGCGGCTGCGGCCCGTATTGGAGGCGGAGGCGTCCAGCCAGGCCACCAACCTGATGACCCAGGCCATCGCCGTGGCGGTGGACAACTGCCTCCAGGAAAACCACCTGGGCTATGACGACTTTGTGAGCCTGGAAAAGGACGGGGCGGGGAAGGTGACCTCCATCACCAGCAACACCGCGGCCAACAGCCGGTTCAAGCGGCAGGTGGTGGAGGTGGTGGCGCGGCAGCTGGACGCCCTGGACAGCGAGGCGCTGGGGGTACCCCTGGGGACGCTGACGGGCCAGCCCCTGCTGTCCGGTATAGGGCCCCATGTGCGGGTGTCGGTGGACTCCGTGGGAGATGTGACGGCGGATTTTTCCAATTCCTTCACCTCCGCCGGGGTGAACCAGACCCTGCACCGGATCTGTCTGGACATCCATGCCACGGTACGGCTGTTTTTGCCGGGCGAGGTGCTTCCCGTGTCGGTGAGCAGCAGCGTGTGCGTGGCGGAGACGGTGATTGTGGGCGAGACGCCCGATACCTATTTGAATTTAGACAAAGGGAGCGGCTGAAATGGACGTAAAAGCTCAGGCGGAACAGCTCCGCGAGGCGCTGAACGGGCACAATTATAACTATTATGTGCTGGACGCGCCCACCATCTCCGACTTTGAGTACGACAAAATGCTGCGGGAGCTGGAGGACTTGGAAGCGGCCCATCCGGAACTGGTCACACCGGATTCGCCCACCCAGCGGGTGGGCGGCAAGGCGCTGGACAGCTTCCAGCAGGTGGTCCACCGGGTTCCGCTCCAGAGCCTCCAGGACGTGTTTTCACCGGAGGAACTGCTGGATTTCGACCGCCGGGTGCGGGAAAGCGCGGACAGCCCGGAGTACTTGCTGGAGCCCAAGGTGGACGGCCTGTCGGTGGCGTTGGAGTATGTGGACGGCGTGTTTGCCCGGGGGGCCACCCGGGGGGACGGGCAGGTAGGGGAGGACGTGACGGAAAACCTGCGCACCATCCGCTCCATCCCCATGAAGCTGGAGCACGCCCCGGCGTCGTTGATCGTCCGGGGGGAGGTCTATATGCCCCGGAAAACCTTTGAGAAGCTCAACGGGGAGCGGGAGCTGCGGGGGGAGGCCCTGTTCGCCAACCCACGGAACGCCGCTGCCGGGTCCATGCGGCAGCTTGACCCCAAGATTGCCGCCGCCCGGGGGTTGGACATGGTGGTGTTCAATATCCAGTACACCGACCGGGAGCCCTTTGCCACCGACAGCGCGGCGCTGGACTGGCTGCGATCCCTGCGGTTCAAGGTGATCGACTACAAGCTGTCCGGGGACATGGAGGAAATCCAGTCCGCCATTTTTGAGCTGGGCGATCAGCGGGAGAAGTACCCCTTTGATATTGACGGGGCAGTTGTCAAGGTGAACTCCATTACACAGCGGGACGGGCTGGGGGAGACGTCTAAATTTCCTAAGTGGGCTGCGGCCTACAAGTACCCGCCGGAGCAGAAAGAGAGCGTGGTGGAGGACATTGTGGTGCAGGTGGGGCGCACCGGGGTGCTGACGCCGAAAGCGGTGGTGGCCCCGGTCCGGCTGGCGGGCACCACCGTCACCAACGCCACCCTCCACAACCAGGATTTTATCACGGAAAAGGATATCCGCATCGGGGACACGGTGATTGTGCAGAAGGCGGGGGAGATCATCCCGGAGATCGTATCCGTGGTGAAGGAGAAGCGGCCGGAGGGCACCGTGCCCTACCTTCTGCCCACGGTGTGCCCGGTGTGCGGGGCGCCGGTGGAGCGGGACGAGGACGGCGCCCACATCCGCTGCACCGGGGCGGAGTGCCCTGCCCAGCTTCTGCGCACCCTGACCCACTTTGCCAGCCGGGACGCCATGGACATCGAGGGTCTGGGCCCCGCCGTGGTGGAGGGGCTGGTGGACGCTGGGCTGGTGAAAACCCCCGCTGACCTCTACCGGCTGGACCGGGACGAGGTGGCCAAGCTGGAGCGGATGGGCAAGAAGTCGGCGGACAATCTGCTGGCCGCCATTGAGAAGTCCAAGGGGAACGACCTGTCCAAGCTGCTGTTTGCCTTCGGAATCCGGCAGGTGGGGCAGAAGGCGGGGAAGATTCTGGCCGCCCGGTTCGGTTCGCTGGACGCGCTGGCCCAGGCGACAGAAGATGATCTGATCAATATCAACGACGTGGGCGGGATCACGGCGAAATACCTGACGGACTGGTTCGCCGCCCCCCAGAGTCAGCACCTTATCGCCGCCTTAAAGGAGGCGGGGGTGAACATGGAGAGCCGGGGCGCCCCGGTGGGGGACAGGCTGGCGGGGATCACCTTTGTGCTCACCGGGGAGCTGTCCGCCTGTTCCCGGAAGGAGGCGGGGGAGAAGCTGGAGGCTTTGGGGGCCAAGGTGTCCGGCTCCGTGTCCAAAAAGACGGGGTGCGTCATTGCCGGGGAGGCGGCGGGCTCCAAGCTGCGGAAGGCCCAGGAGCTGGGCGTGCCTGTGCTGGACGAGGAGCAGTTCCTGGTTCTGGTGGGGGAGCGGGAGGGAGATTCCGCTGCCCTGCTGGAGTTACTGAAGAAATAGAGAGGGGGAGACCCATGGGACAGAGCTTTGAGGCCCGGGCCGGGGTGGGCGGCGAATGAGCGGCCGCACAAAACGCCAGCCCCGGCTGACCAGGGAACGGCAGATCGTGCTCCTGCTGGCCGTGCTGGCGGTCATGGTGGTGGTAACGGCGGCGGGGCTGTTCCTCAAAGGCTCGCTGACGCTGGACAACCTGCTGGTGGAGCTGGGGCTGAAGGAGCCCACCGTGTCCATGGAGGACATACCGGACTACTCCGGCGAGCCTTATGTGGTGCTGAACGACAACTGGCCGGACTTTGACGCAGAGGATCTGACGCTGGAGCCCTTTGAGACCTACAGCGAGCTGGACTACCTGGGGCGGTGCGGCGTGGCCTTTGCCAACGTGTGCCTGGAGATTATGCCCACGGGGCCACGGGGAGATATTGGGCAGGTGAAGCCATCCGGGTGGCAGACGGTGAAATATGACTGCGTGGACGGAAAGTACCTCTACAACCGATGCCATTTGATCGGCTATCAGCTGGCGGGGGAGAACGCCAACAAGCAGAACCTGATTACCGGAACGCGGTACATGAATGTGGAGGGGATGCTCCCCTTCGAGAATATGGTGGACGGCTATGTGGAGGAGACGGGGAACCACGTGCTCTACCGGGTGAC
>CASTQR010000012.1 GCA_949451265.1 uncultured Eubacteriales bacterium
AGTTGATGCCGTAGGCGTTCAGCCCACGGCATCTAAACTGTTCGGTTCTTTTGGTCCGGGTGACACGACTCGAACGTGCGACCTCCTGCTCCCAAAGCAGGCGCGCTACCAACTGCGCAACACCCGGCTATGAACTTTGCCCCATCTGCCCCGCACAAGGCCCCAGACGGAACCAAAACATTATACCCGATTTCCTTGCGTTTTGCAAGCGCCTATGATAAAATAATCCCCAAATAGATTTTCCCCCGCAATTCCCCGCGGCTTGGGAAAACAGACGAGGTGACCGCGATGCGGATGCGTAAAAAGAAAAACCTGGCCCCCCGGATGGACGCCTGCGGGGCGCTGCTGGTGTCCGATCCGGCGGCGGAAAAAGGCCGCTGGCGGGAGCGCAAGCCTGACGCCGTCAAGCTCCGCCTGGAGCTGGGCTGCGGCAAGGGCCGCTTCACCGCCGAGACTGCCGCCGCCCACCCCGGGGATCTGTACGTGGCGGTAGAGCGGGTGCCCGACGCCATGGTCATCGCCATGGAGCGGTGTCAGGCCCTGGGTCTCACCAACGTGCTTTTCATCGACGGCGACGCCGCTGCCCTGGACGAATACTTCGCCCCCGGCGAGGTGGATCTGATCTACATCAATTTCTGCGACCCCTGGCCATCCGTCAAGCACTCCCGCCGCCGCCTCACCCATGAGGGCTTCCTGCGGGGCTACCGCCGGGTGCTGCGGGACGGAGGGGAGATCCACTTCAAAACCGACAACCGCGACTTGTTTGAGTGGTCCCTGTTCCAGTTTCCCAAGGCGGGCTTCGCCCTGTCCGAGGTGACCCGGAACCTCCACGAACACGGCGTCCAAGGCGTCATGACCGACTACGAGGAGAAATTCCACGCCCTGGGCACCCCGATCAACCGCTGTGTGGGCACCATGGGCCCCTTGCCCGACGTGCCGCTGTCTGAGTTGATGGGCCGCCGCCTGCCGGGGTGGGGCGTCCGCCCCGCCACGCCGGAGGATCTGCCCGCCCTGCTGGCCCTCTCCAAACTCTGGGCGGAGGAGGAGATCACCTACGGCTACGCCCCCACCAGCCCGGAGGCGTTCACGAACTGCCGGTGCTGGGTGGCCGAGGCGGAGGGCAAGCTGGTCGGCTACGCCGCCGGAAGGGTGGAGGAGGCCCAGCGGGACATTGAGATCCAAAAGAGCGGTGACCGCTATTTCGAGCTGGAGGAGCTATACGCCCATCCGGACTTCCGAAGCCAGGGCATCGGCCGCCTTCTCCTGGAACGGGTGGAGCGGGAGGCGCGGCAGGACGGCCTGACCCTCCTGATGCTGAACGCCGCCAACCGGGCTCACGCCCCGCTGTTGAATTTCTACCTCCGGGAGGGCCTGACGCCCCACCATATCCGTTTGTTCAAAACGCTGTAACCGGCCGAAAGCCCGCCCAGGCAGACTGAACTGCCCCCGTCAAGTAGACAGCGAAATAATGGAAAGAAAGTTCACAGCGCTGCGGCGCTGTGGCAACCGCAGATTCCGATTGGCGGCTAAAGCAGCCGACCGGAATCTGCGGTTTTTATGCCGCTAAATACAGGTTGTATTTCTCCATCGGCGTAAGGATGCCGAGATTGCGCTGCACACGATAGTTGCTGTAATAACGGATATAATTTTCGATCATATCCACCAACTCTTTCTTGCTGGGCGATCCTCCGACCCAGCCTCAGACCACAAAGCGGTATCCCAGTCCGCGGACGGTCTGGATATAGACCGGCTTCGATGGATCCTCCTCGATTTTCTGCCGCAGCCGGTTGATATACACCATAATGGCGTTCTCATCCACAATGGCCGAACCCCAGACCAAATCATAGATCATGTCCTTGGTGAAAATCCGGTTTACATTATCCAGGAACAGCTTCATCATGGCGTTTTCCTTGGAGGAGAGCACAATCTCCTTCCCATCCTTGTAAAACCGAAGGGTGCTGGTATCGTACCGGAAGGGCCCTGCGGCAATGACGCCGCCCGATCCGCCCAGCCCGCCCCGGCTGCGGCGGATCAGCGCCTTCACCTTGGCCCCCAGGGTCACCGGGTTGAAGGGCTTGGTCAGGTAGTCGTCCGCGCCGATGTCCAGGCCGTAGAGGGCGTCGTAGTCCTCCCGGCGCCCGCTGACGATGATGATGGGCAGCCGGATACCACGGCCCCGGAGGGTCTGCACCACCTCGAAGCCGTCCATCCCAGGCATATTCACATCCAGCAGCATCAGGTCATAGCGGCCCTGTCCCGCCAGCCTGATGGCCTCGCCGCCGTCCCGGGCCACGTCGGATTCGATCCCGCTGCTGCGCATCACCTTGCCCAGCATGGTCAGCACCGCCTCGTCGTCGTCCACAATCAGCACACGGTCCGCCATCCCGTCCCGCCCCCTTTACAGTCAAGCCTTCTTATGGTAGATTATAGCATATCCCGGTTCCCATATGCAAGCCCCGCCGGATCACAGGCGGGCCGCCGTCTCCAAGGAAAGGCAGGGAGGACGACCATGGAAGAAAAACGCCCCGGCCCCCGGCACAGCCCCGCCGTCCCCGCCCTGGCGCTGGCGGCCATCCTGGTGGGGCTGCTGGCTATGTACGGCGTGTTCACCAAAACCCAGCAGCTGCTGGTGGACGGGCAGGACGGCCAGCTCACCAAGACCGCCCAGTCGGTGGACAACAACATCATGGGCCACTTCGCCTGGTACTGCTCCGACCTGGAGTACATCACCACCCGCACGGGCTTCCTCCGGGCGGAGAAAGGCTACCTCAGCGGCGGCGGGGCGGAGGATCTGCTCTACTACCTGCGGGAGAGCCCCCTGCCCAAGACCGTCATGGTGGAGTCCATGCTGGTGCTGCGGGAGGGGGAGGTGGCCCTGTCCACCGGGGACAGCACCGGCTACGCCTTCCTGGCCCCCATCGGCCAAATCGGCCAGGTGGGCATCTCCCTGTGGGCGGACGGGGCGGGGCGGCCCTACGTGGCCCTGACCCTGGACAAGGGGGAGCTGGGCTACGCCGCCCTCATTGACGGAGAGGTGTTTTTCACCATCGCCGAGGAGCAGACCGCCGCCGACCGCGCCGACCGCATCCTGGTGCTGGACGCCGCCGAGCGGTTCTTCTTCCACCGCACCCAGGAGGGCATCCGGGTGGATCCGGTGGAGCGGTTAGACCCTGCCGCCCACAGCAGCCTCCGGGTGATGCTGGAGGCACAGCGGGCGGGAGAGCCCCAGGCCAGCTTTTTCCAGGCCAGCGGACAGCCGGCGGGAGGGAGCTACACCGCGCGGATGTCTATCCTCCCCGCCTCAAGCAACGAGAACGGCTGCTTCACCGTGGGGGTGGCCCGGAACTACGACCAGGTGGCCAGCCCCTTCCGGACCGCCGCCGTCCAGATGGCGCTGTGCGGGGTGCTGGTGATGGCGGGGACGGCGCTGCTGGGCCTGTTTCTGGTGCGCTCCCGCCGGGGACAGCGGCAGGCCCAGGAGGAGCTGGCAATGCTGCGGGCTAAGGCGGAGGCCATGGAGGAGCTGAACCTCCAGACCCAGGCCATGGCCCACCGGCAGCGGCTGGAGTCCATCGGCACCCTCACCTCCGGCATCGCCCACGAGTTCAACAACCTGCTTACCCCCATCATGGGCTACAGCCTGCTGATCCTGGAAAAGCTGCCCCAGGAGGACACGGAGCTCTACGACAACGCCCTGGAGATCTACAACGCCTCCCAGAAGGCCAAGCGGATCATCTCCCGGCTGTCCAACCTGTCCCGGAAGGGCATCCCCGGGGAGCTGCGGCCCGTGCGGCTGGACCCGCTGGCGGCCCAGGTGCTGGAGGTGGCCTCCCCCGCCCGGCCCAAGACGGTACGGGTGGAGACGGGCCTTGCTGCCGGGGACGGCCTGATCCTGGGGGACGAGACCCAGCTGTTCCAGCTCACGCTGAACCTGGTGCTGAACGCATTCGAGGCCCTGTCCGGGCAGGGCGGCGTGGTGCGGGTGTCCACCAGGGCGGACGGGGACCGGGTGTGCCTCCGGGTGGCGGACAACGGCCCCGGCGTCCCGGAGGAGGTCAAGGCCAGCATCTTCGATCCCTTCTTTACCACCAAGGGCTCGGGCAAGGGCATCGGCCTGGGGCTTGCCATCGTCCAGCAGATCGTGGAGGCCCACGGCGCCTCCATCACCCTGGACAGCGCCGCGGGCCAGGGCACCGCCTTCACCGTGACCTTCCCCGCCGCCCCGCCGGGGGCAGGGGAGACATCCGTTTCTTAACAATGATTAAGGCTGGTTATATCTCTCATTAAGGCGGCAGGCGTAAACTGGTCGAAAAAGGGAGGTGGTATTTGTGATGGAGCATCTGGTGGAGCTGGTGCTGGAGGTGCTGATCCCCCTGTGCGAGATGATGGGGATTCTGGTCATCGCCGTGTCCACCTGCACCGCCTTCTGGCAGTATTTCCGGGGGCTGTTCACCCGCACCCCCGGGGATGTGAAGTCCCAGCTGGCCTCCGGCCTGGCCCTGAGCCTGGAGTTCAAGATGGCCGCGGAGATTCTCAAGACCGTGCTGGTCCGGGACATGACCGAGCTGATGGTGCTGGGCGCCGTCATCATCCTGCGTGCTTTGCTTTCATTCCTGATCCACTTTGAAATGAAGCAGCATGATACACCCAAACACGAGACCATAGGAGGAATTGTAAAATGAAACGGATTACTGCCCTGCTGCTGTCCGCCCTGCTCCTGCTGTCCGCCCTGGCGGGCTGCGGCACCACCGTGGTGGTGATGGGCCCCGGAGAGGGACAGCCCGCCCAGACCGACAAGCCCGCCCCCGCCACCCAGCCCCCCGCCGAGACCCAGCCCGCCTCCAGCGGCGGGGACGCCGTCAAGACCGGCCTTGCCGTGATCCCCGGCCTAGGCAGCAGCAAGGACGCCTCCGCCGAGGAGGACGGCGTGGCTCAGAGCGACATCCTGCTGGTGGCGGTCACCGTGGGGGACGATGGCGTCATCGACAGCTGCGTCATCGACAGCATCCAGGCCAAGATCAAGTTCAATACCTCCGGCGCGCTGACTACCGATCCCGCCGCCACTTTCCCCAGCAAGAACGAGCTGGGCGACGACTACGGGATGCGCAAGGCCAGCTCCATCGGCAAGGAGTGGAACGAACAGCTGGCCGCCCTGGCGGACTACGCCAAGGGCAAGACCGTGGAGGAGCTGAAGACCATGGCCGTGGGCGAGGACGGCAAGGCCGGGGACGTGGATCTGGCCGCCTCCGTCACCCTGTACATCGGCTCCTTCGTGGACGGCATTGAGGCCGCCGTGAAGAACGCCGCCCACATGGGCGCCTCCAAGGGCGACAAGCTGGGTCTGGCCAGCGAGACCAACATGAGCAAGAGCAAGGACGCCTCCGCCGAGGGTGACGGCCTGGCCCAGGCCTACGCCACCATCGCCGCCGTCACCTTCAACGGCGGCACCGTCACCAGCTGCTACATCGACGCGGTGCAGGCCAACGTGAACTTCGACACCGCGGGCCACATCACCACCGATCTCACCGCCGCCCCCAAGACCAAGAACGAGCTGGGCGACGACTATGGGATGCGGAAGGCCAGCTCCATCGGTAAGGAGTGGAACGAGCAGGCCGCCGGCTTCTGCGCCTACGTCACCGGCAAGACCGTGGCGGAGGTCAAGGGCCTGGCCGTGGACGAGGGCGGCAAGGCCGCCGACGCGGATCTGGCCGCCACCGTCACCGTGGGCATCGGCGAGTTCCAGACGCTGATCGAGAAAGCTTCGAAGTAAAAGCACAGGAGGGTGAGGAAGATGAGACGGCGTATCCCGGCGCTGGCGCTGGCGTTGGCCCTGCTGCTGGGCGGGTGCGCCCCACAAGGCGCCCCGGGGCAGGGGCCCCATCGGTTTGAGGCCAGCTTCCTCACCCTCTTTGACACCGTGACCACCATCGTGGGCTACGCGGACACGGAGGAGGAATTCCGCCAGACCGCCCAGGAGCTCCACGACAGCCTGCTGGAATACCACGAGCTGTTCGACATCTACCACGAATACGCGGGCATGAACAACCTGAAAACCGTCAACGATCACGCCGGGGGGGAGCCTGTGGAGGTAGATCCCCGGCTCATCGACCTGCTGCTGTTCTGCCGGGAGCTGGGGGAGCTCACCGGCTGGCGGGTAGACGTGACCATGGGCAGCGTGCTGGCCCTGTGGCACGAGGCCCGCAGCGACGGCGTGGATGACCCGGAACACGCAGCCCTCCCCGACGATGGCGCGTTGGAGGAGGCGGCAAAGCACACGGGCTTTGACCTGCTGGAGATCGACCAGGAGGCGTCCACCCTCCGGCTCACTGACCCCCTGGCCCGGCTGGACGTGGGGGCGGTGGCCAAGGGCTACGCCGTGGAGCGGGTGTGCGAGGCCGCCCCGCCGGGGCTGCTGGTGAGCGTGGGCGGCAACGTCCGGGCCACCGGGCCCAAGCCCACCGGGGAGCCCTGGGTGGTGGGCGTCCAGCAGCCGGACGGGGAGCGGCAGGACTACCTCCACACCCTGTACGTCTCCGACCTGTCCGTGGTCAGCAGCGGTGACTACCAGCGGTATTACACCGTGGACGGCGTGCGCTACCACCATATCATCGACCCGGACACCCGGTATCCCGCCACGCGCTGGAGGGCGGTCACCGTGCTGTGCGCCGACTCGGGGCTGGCGGACGGGCTGTCCACCGCCCTGTTCCTCCTGCCCCAGGCGGAGGGGGAGGCCCTGGCAAAAAAGTGCGGGGCCCAGGCCCTGTGGGTGGCCCCCGATGGCACGCTGACCTATACCGACGGCTTCCGGGAGGCCATCCGCACCTGAGCAATCCCGTTTGGAACCCATTTCAACCTTGAGAGGTGATGTGTATGAAATCCCTGTTCTTCGGCGGCGTCCACCCGGAGGGGCGCAAGGAGCTGAGCGCCTCCGCCCCCCTGACCGCCATGGCCCTGCCCGCCCAGGCGGCGGTGCCCCTGCGCCAGCACATCGGCGCGCCCTGCAAGCCGCTGGTGGCGGTGGGGGACGCGGTGCGCGTGGGCCAGAAGATCGGCGACGGCGAGGGGCTGTGTGTCCCCGTCCACGCGCCGGTGTCCGGCGTGGTGGAGGCCATTGAGGACCGGCCCCACCCCAGCGTCGGCACCTGCCCCGCCATTATTATCAAGAACGACTTCCTGGATACGCCCCACCACACCCTGAAGCCCTACTCCAACCTGGATCTGCTCACCCCGTCCGAGCTGGTGGGCATCCTCCGGGAGGCGGGGCTGGTGGGTATGGGCGGCGCGGCCTTCCCCACCGACATCAAGTCCAAAACCGGCATGGGCTTCACCGGTGTGCTCATACTCAACGCCTGCGAGTGCGAGCCCTACATCACCGCGGACGATGCCCTGCTGCGGGCACGGCCCGGGGACGTGCTGCGGGGGCTGGCGCTGATGGCCCGAATCTTAAGGCCGGATCGGACGGTCATCGGCATTGAGGACAATAAGCCGGAGGCCGCCGCCATTCTGCGGGAAACGCTGAAGGACTTCCCCAATGTGGAGTTAAAAGTGCTGCCCACCCGCTACCCCCAGGGGGCGGAGAAGCAGCTGATCCAGGCGGTCACCGGGCGGCAGGTGCCCTCCGGCGGCCTGCCCAAGGATGTGGGCTGCGCGGTGTTCAATGTGGCCACCGCCTTCGCCGCCTACCGGGCGGTGTACGAGGGGATGCCCCTCATCGAGCGGGTGGTCACCATCACCGGCGAAGGGGTGAAGCAGCCCCGGAACCTCATCGTGCGGGTGGGGACCTCCTTCCAGGAGGTCATTGCCGCCGCCGGGGGGCTGGCGGACGACGTGTGGAAGGTGCTGTCCGGCGGGCCCATGATGGGCGTGGCCCAGGGGGACCTGTCCGTCCCCGTCACCAAGGCGGTGAACGCGGTGGTGTGCCTGTCCTCCGCCCAAAACGGCGAGATTGACAACCCCGTCTGCATCCGCTGCGGCAAGTGCCTGGATGCCTGCCCCATCCGGCTGGAGCCCCTGTACCTGTACCGCTATTCCAACGCTGGGGATGTGGACGCCTTGAAACGCCTCCATCTCATGGACTGCATTGAGTGCGGCTGCTGCGCCTATGTCTGCCCCGGCAAGCTCCCCCTGGTGGAGGGCTTCCGGACAGGGAAGCGGGCCTTAAAGGAGGGTGCGAAATGAATCTGACCGTCAGTTCGTCCCCCCATATCCGGGGGAAGGATACCACCTCCCGGCTGATGCTGGACGTGGTGATCGCCCTGCTGCCCGCCCTGGTCGCGGGCGTGATCTTCCAGGGCCTCCGGGCCGCGCTGGTGGCGGCGGTGTGTATCGTCTCCACCCTGGCGGGCGAGTGGCTGGTGGGGCTGGCGCTCCGCCGGAAAAACACCCTGCCCGACGGCTCCGCCCTGGTCACGGGCCTGCTGCTGGCCCTGACCCTGCCCGCCTCCGTGCCCTACCATGCGGCCGCCATCGGCGGGCTGTTCGCCGTCATCGTGGTGAAGGGGATCTGCGGCGGCCTGGGGCAGAACACCTTCAACCCGGCCCTGGGGGCCCGGGCCTTCCTGATGCTGTTGTTCCCTGCCTGCCTCACCCGGTTTCCGGCGCTGGGCTCCGCCCTGCCTTTGGGCGGCATGAGCCCGGCGGACGTGGTCACCGGGGCCACCCCCCTTCACCATATGCAGATGCCCGCCCTGCCTGAGGCGTCCCTGGCTGAGATGTTCCTGGGCAATATCGGCGGCTGTATCGGGGAGACCTCCGCCCTGGCCCTGCTCATCGGCGGCGGATACCTGCTGTTCCGGCGTGTGATCAACATCCGCATCCCCGCCGCCTACCTGGGGACGGTGGCCATCCTCACCCTGGTGTTTCCCAAGGGGGACAGCCCCATCCTGTGGATGGCGTACAGCCTGCTGGGCGGCGGCGTGCTGCTGGGGGCCATCTTCATGGCCACCGACTACGCCACCTCCCCCGTGGATCCCGTGGCCCAGATTGTGTACGGCGTGGGATGCGGCGCGCTCACCGTGGTGTTCCGCTACACGGGCCTGTTCCCGGAGGGGGTCACCTACGCAATCCTGCTGATGAACGCCGCCGTGTGGCTGCTGGACCGCTATCTGGTGCCCACCCGGTACGGCGCGGGAAAGGAGGCGGCGCAATGAAGATCAAGGATCTGATCGCCCCCGCGGCCGCCCTGGCCGTCGCCGCGGCGGTGCTGCTGGGCGCCTCCGCCGCCCTGGGCCCCGTGGCGGAGAAGAACGAGGCCGCCGCCCAAACCGAGATCATGGGCTATATGCTCCCCAACCGGCCCACCTCCTTCACAGAGGAGCCCTATGACGGGGAGGACGAAAGCATCTGCCGGGTGTTCAAGGCGGACGGCGGCTATGTCATCGAGGTAGAGACCGCCGGGTACGCGGGCCCCATGACCCTGTGGGTGGGGGTCACCAACGACGGGCAGGTGTCCGGTGTGACCGTGCGGGACCATCGGGAAACCTTCGGCCTGGGCCGAGGGGCCCAGACGGAGTGGCCCTTCCTGAGCCAGTTCCTGGGTACCGCCGGGGAGGCCGCCGTGGGGGAGGACATCGACGCCCTCACTGGGGCCACCGTCACCAGTAAGGCTGTGACCCGGGCGGTGAACTCCGCCGCCGCCTTTGTCACCGGCGCGGACGTTTCCTCCGGCGCCACAGAATGGGAGGGCTGACCATGAAACACAATCCATTGAAGCGGGCCGCCCTGCTGGCCGCCGTGGTGGGTCTGGCCTGCCTGTGGCTGGCGGTGGCCGGGGCCCTGGCCCCCATGGCCGTCCTGCCCAAGCTGGACCTGCCCCTGATGCTGGGGCTGAGCCTCATCGCCCTGGCCCTGGACGCCTACACGGGGCGGCCTAAGCTGTCCTGGCCCGCGCTGGCGGCGAACACGGTGCTGGGCGGCGTGACGTTCGCCCTGCTACCCTGGTGCGCCAGGGTGACGGGGGGCGTCCCCGTCTGGACGCTGGGGCTGGCGGGTGCGGCGGTGTTCGGCCTGTCCGCCCTGCTGTATGCCGCGGCGCTGGAACGCATCGCCACCGGGCCCAAGGCCCCCCTGGCCCCCGCGGGCACGGCCTTCATGCTGTACCTGGCGGGACAGTGCCTGGGAGGGCTGCTGTAACAGCCCTCCACAGCATGGGGCATGGAAAATAGTTTGCGCCAGCCGAAAGCGGGCAGGCGTGCCTTTGGGCTCTGCCCAGGGCACGTCTGCCCGCTTTTGATGATTCCTTCCAAGCGATTGGCATCCTTAGCAAATGGATACTATGGTTCAAGATCCACGACATTCTACCCCAAGGAATAGCGAACCGTATTGAATACGCTGATCAAAATAATAACCGCCATCAAGCCCAGAAACAGCTTATCCACCGCCGCGGCGCTGATCCGCCTGTTCACGCGGCGCCCTGCCATCCCGCCGCCGATCCCGCCGCACACCATGAGGATCAGGGTGGCCCATTCAAACTCCGGAACGGTGCGGGTCAGCAGCGTCAGGGCCAGGCTGGCGGCCTGGCTGAACAGGATAATGTACAGGCTGTTCTGGGCGGCGGTCTTGGTGTCCATGCCGAAGAAGAAGAACAGCACCACCAGGTTGATGGGCCCCCCGCCGATCCCCAAAAAGCTGGACAGGATCCCCAGGACAAGCCCAATGCACAGGCAGATCCCCGTGCCCTCCACCCGGCGGGGCTGGATGCGGCCCTTGAAAATGGTATACAGCAGGGTGCCCAGGGTGATCACCGCCAGACAAGCCGCCTGCACCGCCCCCACCGTGTTGGGATCGGCAAACAGGCCCCTGATCACGCTGAACAGCTGCTTCCCGATCACGCCCCCCGCCGCCGCGCCCACAGCCAGGGGCGTGCCGGTTTTGGTGTCGATCCGGCTGCCGCCGGAGGCCATGTTCCGGGCCACCGAGTACAGGCTCATGGACAGCACCGTCAGCCCGGACAAAAAGCTGATGGTGGACACACTGGCCAGCCCGCACACGTCCAGTACGGGCTTGATGATTCCCCCGCCGCCGATCCCGCAGATGGCCCCGGCCACCGACGCCAAAAAGCTGACAAGCAGATAAAACGCAAGCTGGAGCATTCCGGCCTCCCTCCCGGCGCCCGCCGTCACCGCGGGGGCCGTTTTTGATTCCACCATAGTTTATCATCCAGCCAAAAAAAGTCAAGGTATAAAAAATATCATACTTTTTCTTTTCCGGCCCTACACCTATCATAAAACTATCGTTACTGTGCCGGCTGCGGCGGTAAGCTGGGATACAGCGCCACCAACAACTACAAGCGTGAGCAAGCATTTTTGCAGGCCAGCGCAAAAAGACGGCGCAGCCATAATTACACCGTCCCAATAGATAGAATTTCTTTACCGCTTAGTCAAAAGGCCAACACTTCTTTACGGAGTGTCGGCCTTGGGCGTCCTGCCTCTCTGCGCGAAACCCCTCGTTGCTTTTTCTACAATTCCTGCTATAATATATAAAAACAGGCAATTCCGTGCGATTGATCCCCCACAAGACAGGGCGCGTCGAACCCCGGTTTTCGAGCGCTGAACAACAGAGAGGACAGACTTCAAGGAGGTTTCTATGAAGGCGGCCAAGAAAACCTGGCAAAACGTGCTGTATATCTGCGTTCTGCTGGCGGCCATCTGCGTGCTGTTCCAGTGGTATTCCTCCGCCAACAGCCGGCGGATCGAGGAGCAGAACCTGAACTACGCCATGGACTCCGCCTCCCAGACCACCCAGCGCATTGAGAGCGAGTTCACCAACGGCCTGCTGCGGCTGCGCAACTACGCCTACCTGCTGGGTTCCGGGCAGGGCAGTCCGGAGATCACCGCGGATCTGCTGAAGGGGATGGAGGAAAACGCCTCCTTTGACGCGGTGCGCTTCACCAACCCCCAGGGGGTCAACCTGGCCTCCGACGGGCGGACCAACGACAGCTCGGACCGGGCCTACTTCGCTGCGGGCATGCGGGGGGAGAGCGGCATTGAGGTGGTGCGGTCCAGGCTGACAGGGCAGATGATGACCGTATTCTACGCCCCCATCGAACGCGACGGCCGGATCGCGGGGATGCTGCTGGGGCTGTACTTCGCGGAGGACTACCTCCGGAATATGCTGACCACCAGCTACTTCGGGGAGCCTGTGGAGGCGTTTTTGTGCGCCGGGGATGGGAGCGTCATCGCCAGCTCCAACGGGAACAGCTACGACCAGCCCCTGCCTGACGTGCTGCGGGAGAACGGCAGCATTGACGGGGCCACCGCCGCCGCGGTCTGGGCAGCCTTTGAGAACGGCGCGAAGGGGGAGGGCTTCCTCTGCGCGCCGGGGAGCAAATTGGATAACCTGTGCGTGTTCCACGTGCCGGAGAGCGGCTATGTGCTGGTGCAGGCATTCCCCCAGCAGGTGACCCAGCGGATGATCCGGGCGGCCAACCACACGGGCATGGTGCTGCAGGTGATCCTGATCGTCCTGTTCGCGGCCTATATCGTCATCCTGGTGATCCGGGGGCAGGCCCGGCGCAGGACGCTGGAGAAGCAGAACACCCAGTTCGGCTATGTGCTGGAGGGGCTGAATACCCTGTTCTCCTCCCGGTATCTCACGGTGGATCTGGAACACAACACCTACTCCTACATGGCGGGCATACGGCCGCTCAGCAGCAGCTTGGCTATGGAGGGCGCCTATGACGACATCATCCGCGTCCACGCCCAGGACATCATCGGCGAGGAGGGGCAGGAGCGGTTCCGCCAGACCTTCCGCGCGGACTCCATCGGGGCCATCCTCTCGGAGCAGGACACCTTCACCTACGAGTGCCACGTGTGCCGGGACGGAAAAGAGGACTGGGAGCACCTGATCGCGGTGTGCCTCCAGCGGGAAGGGGGCCGGGCGGTCCGCATCCTGTTTGTGCGGCAGAACATCATGGAGCTGAAGCAGCGGGAGCTCCAGAGCAGGCAGGCCCTCCAGGAGGCGCTGGCCCAGGCCCAGCGGGCCAACCAGGCCAAGACCACCTTCCTGTCCAACATGTCCCACGATATCCGCACGCCTATGAACGCCATCATCGGCTTCGCCACCATCGCCGCCGGCCACATCGACAACAAGGAGCAGGTGCGGGACTGCCTCCAAAAGGTGCTGTCCTCAAGCAACCACCTGCTGAGCCTCATCAACGACATCCTGGACATGAGCCGCATTGAGAGCGGGAAGGTCCAGATCAAGGAACAGGAGTGTAACATCTCCGAGCTGACCCACAACCTGGTCAGCATCATCCAGCCCCAGGTGAAGGCCAAGCGGCTGGAGCTGTTCATCGACACCTTCAACGTGAACAACGAGGACGTGATCGCCGACCCTTTGAAGCTGAGCCAGGTATTTGTCAACCTGCTGAGCAACGCCGTGAAATACACCCCGGCGGGGGGGACGGTGAACTTCCGCATCGAACAGCAGGCCAACTTCCACAGGGGCAGGGGGGACTACGTGTTCCTGGTGCGGGACAACGGCATCGGTATGGCCCCGGACTTCGTGGAGCACATCTTCGAGCCCTTCGAGCGGGAGACCACCACCACCAAGACGGGGATACAGGGCACCGGCCTGGGAATGGCCATCACGAAGAACATCGTGGAGATGATGGGCGGCACCATCTCCGTCCAGAGCGAGAAGGGGAAGGGCAGCGAGTTCCGGGTGGAGCTGAGCCTGAAGCTCCAGGACGCGGAGAAGAACGCCGCCCGGATCAAGGAGCTGGAGGGCCTGCGGGCCATCGTGGTGGATGACGACCGCGACTGCTGCGAGAGCGTGGCCCGTATGCTGACACAGATCGGGCTGCGGGCGGAGTGGACCACCTCCGGCAAGGAGGCGGTATCCCGGGCCAAGAGTGCCCACAGCCAGGGGGACTCCTACCACACCTACATCATCGACTGGCAGATGCCGGAGCTGAGCGGGCTGGAGACCTGCCGCCAGATCCGGGCCGCCATTGGCCACGAGGCCTCCATCATCATCCTCACCGCCTACGACTGGACAGACATCGAGGAGGAGGCCAGGGCCTCCGGAGTCACGGCCTTCTGCGCCAAGCCCCTGTTCATGTCCGATCTGAAATCCGCCCTGCTGGCGGCCAACCACCTGATCGAGCGGGAGGAGGAGGGCCCCGCCTGGACACAGACGGACTTCTCCGGCAAGCGCCTGCTGCTGGTGGAGGACAACGAGCTGAACCGGGAGATTGCCCAGGCCATCCTGGAGGAGACGGGGTTCACGGTGGAGACCGCCCCCGACGGCACCGACGCGGTGGACATGGTGCGCCGGTCGGAGGAGGGGTATTACGACGCGGTCCTCATGGACGTGCAGATGCCGGTGATGGACGGCTACGAGGCCACACGCGCCATCCGGGCGCTGCCCCGGCGGGACGTGGGGGATCTGCCCATCATCGCCATGACCGCCAACGCCATGGAGGAGGACAAGGAGAACGCCCTGAAAAGCGGCATGAACGCCCACATCGCCAAGCCCCTGGACATTGAGCTGTTTATGAAGATCCTGGGCAGGTATTTGTCATAAGTGCCGTCAAAAAACCGCCGCCGCGCCCCGGCCTCTTGGCCTGGAACGCGGCGGCGTTTGTCATTTCAGAATGATCTTGTTGTCGATGATATGGATATTGCAGTTTTCCTCCGTGGTGGTGATCTCCTCGGTCAGCTTGCCGATCTGCACGTCCAGGATGGGCAGCAGCTTCTCGCACCGGATCCGCCCCTTGCTCCGCTTGTCCAGCACCTGGTCGAAGCATTTCAACTCCGCCGTCAGCGCGTCCCGTTTCTCGGAGTAGAGGCCCCGCTGCTCCACAAGCTGTTCCAGCAGCGCCTTTTCGTCGTCGGTGATCCGGAAGCCCTTCTTCCGCAGGCCGCCGATGAGCTCCCACAGCTTTTCAATGGAGGACTGGACGCCTGCCAGCTCGTCCTTCAGCTTTTTCCAGGACTCGGGCACATCTAGGGGGTAGCCCACGGAGAAGCGGCTGCGGCCCCCGGCCAGATTGCCCACCCGCAGGCACAGGATGCTGTCCTCCGCCTGGATTTGGCTGTCCAGGATCATGCCCCGGCCGCTCATGACGTACACAAGGCCGCCGGTCCGGACGGTGCTGTTGGCGATGGTCTCCGCAATGATGCTGCCCCCGGCGTGGATGTCCGCCCGCTCAATCACAGGGGACTGGATCTGGCGGGCGGCCAGCAGGGTGGTCTTGCCCTCCGTGCCGTCCACGCCCTGCTGGACGCGGATGGTGCCGCCGGTGGACTCCACCCGGGCCTGGCCGATCTTTCCGGTGATCACGATATCGCCAGTGGCGGACACGCCCACCCCGCCGTCCACGTCCCCGTCCACGTAGAGGTTGCCGGAGATCTGGAGCTTCCCCTGGAACTGATCCAGGTTCCCGTCAATGACCTTCTGCCCGTGGATGCAGAACAGGTCGTTTTCGATGTACAGAATGCCGTCCACGCTGGCCAGGAGGGCCTGCCCGCCCTTGCCCAGCTCGGTGTTCTCCCCCTGAGGGATCTGGGCGCCGGCCACCGGGGGGCTGGGCAGGGTCTGGCCCGTCACATCGGTACCGTCCGTCCCCTCCCGGGGCAGGCGGATGAGGCAGACGGGGGTGCCCTTCCGGATGGGCTGGAGGGGGATCTCCTGGTCGAAGTCCACCTCGTTCTCGTTCTGCACCTCGATGTGCATATTCTTCCGCCGCCGGAACAGCTCGGTCACCTTGCCGTCCTCCCCGGACTGGGGGAGGCGGCCCCGGGCCACCGGGAACACGCGGAAGTACCCGCCCTCCAGCTCCTGCCGGATCTCGTCCTCCAGCACGCCGTAGCAGATGCCCTCATAGTGTAAATCCTCCAGGAACTCCTCCGGTGTCACGCCGTCCCCGCCGTTCTTCGGCGGGAGGAGGCAGCCAAAGGCGCTCATGCGGTCCTCAGACAGAAAAAAACGCGCTTGCGCCTTCATAGGCGGCTCGTCCTTCGGCGTCTCGCTGTACCGGGCCTTGCACAGGTCCCGGAGCGTCTGGGCAAACGAGTCAATGGTGGTGCTGTCGCCCTGGTACTGTTCTTTCGCTTTTTTGACCGCCGCTTCCAGCTCTGAAACCAACCTTGTGTAGGGGTTGGATAAGAATGGCTTCCCCTTTTGCTCGCCCGTCCCTCTTAAAATAATACGGTCAAAGAGCGACATATTCATCGCCTGCCTTCTTCTTAAACTATGTACCGACAGCCGCTTTACGGTCAGCGTCCATATAGTTGATTCCATAATATCATTCTTATGGAAAATTTTCAAGTATTATTCTCCCGGTTTGGTCACATCTCACAGGAAAAAGGTTCCAATTCGCCAAGGCCGGATTCCGGAGGCCGGGGAAAAACCATGTGTTAGCAAGTTCAACCTCAGGGAAAACTTTTTCAGGAAAGGGGTTGACGGAAGGAGTTAGCGATGGTAAACTGATGGCGCTTGATGGTTAGCAAAAACTAACTGCTGGGTGGACAGAGGCGAAGAAATGACGCCGCCGACAATGGCGGAGGCGGGGGAGACCGCCCGGATCCACAGAATCAACGGCAGGGATCAGGCGCGCCAGCACCGGCGCGGGCCGTCCATGCCTCCCCGTTTTCAGGTTTGAGTTAGGGCGAAACCCCCAATAATAGAAGCAGAGTGCCGTGCGGGGCCGTGGGCCGCCCCGCCGTTTGGAGGAGTGGATGACATGACGGAACGAATGCTGGGCGAGCTGCTGCTCCCCTTCCTGGGGACGTCCCTTGGGGCGGGCTGCGTCTTTTTCCTGGAGGGGGGCATGGGGCTGTCCCTCCAGCGGGTCCTCACGGGCTTCGCGGCGGGGGTGATGGCGGCGGCCTCCACCTGGAGCCTGCTGATCCCGGCCATGGAGCAGGCGGCTGGGCTGGGCCGGTGGGCCTTCCTCCCGGCGGTGATCGGGTTTTGGCTGGGGGTGCTGTTCCTGCTGGCGCTGGACCGGGCCATCCCCCACCTGCACCAGAACAGCAGCGCCCCGGAGGGCCCCCACACCCGGCTGAAGCGCACCACCATGCTGGTGCTGGCCATCACCCTCCACAACATCCCGGAGGGGATGGCGGTGGGGGTGGTGCTGGCGGGCTGGCTGGCGGGGGACGCGGGCATCACCGCCGCCGGAAGCCTGGCCCTGTCCATCGGCATCGCCGTCCAGAACTTCCCGGAGGGGGCCATCGTCTCCCTGCCCCTGCGGAGTGCCGGGGTGGGGAAGGGGAGGGCCTTCCTGTACGGCGTGCTGTCCGGGGCGGCGGAGCCACTGGCCGCGGTGCTGACCCTGTGGGCGGCGGGGCTGGTGCTGCCCGCCCTGCCCTACCTTCTCAGCTTCGCGGCGGGGGCCATGATCTACGTGGTGGTGGAGGAGCTGATCCCGGAAATGTCCGCCGGGGAGCACTCCAACCTGGGGACGCTGTGCTTCGCGGCAGGATTTACGGTAATGCTGGCCCTGGATGGGGTGCTGGGCTGAACGAAACAACAGGCGCGTGAGGAAAACTCACGCGCCTGTTGAAAAGACTTATGTAGAACAAACTCAGCCAATGCGCTTCGCGCCCACGATGTAGGGGGCATAGTAGCCGTAAATGCTGTCGTACTGTACCCGGTAGGAGGTGGTGGAGGCGTGGATGAACTGGCCGTTGCCCACGTACATCCCAACGTGGGTGGTGGGCAGGGTGCCGCCGGAGCTGTCAAAGCGGCGGTCAAAGAAGAAAATCAGGTCGCCGGGCTGCATGGCGCTGGTGGACACGAAGTAGCCGCTGTTGTAGTACTGGCTGGAGGAGCCCCGGGCGATGGGGTGGCCCAGCTGCTTATAGATGTAGTACATCAGGCCGGAGCAGTCAAAGGAGCTGGGGCCAGCGGCGCCGGAGCGGTAGCGGCAGCCCAGCAGGCTCTTGGCCATGGCGGCGGCGGAGGCGCCCAGGGCGCTGGAGGCCTGGTAGTCGGCGCCCACCAGGGTGACGTACTCGGAGGAGATGTAGCCGGAGCCGATCTGATACCAGCCGTTGCCCACATCGGCCACGATGTCCACCACGTTGCCTGCCTTGAGGGAGGCCACCTTGGCATAGCTGGTGCCGGCGCCGGAGCGCACGTTCAGCACGTTGGCGGTAATCAGGCCCCGCTTCTGCTCGGGCTCGGTGCCCTGGGCGGCGGGGACGACAGTACCGTCATTCAGGGAGACGGTGAGCCAGTCGCCGGACATATAGCCGGTCTTATTCCCGTATGTAACCTTATACCAGCCGTTACCCATGTCCTCCTCTACGGTGACAGTGGAGCCCTTGGGGGCCTGGGTCACGGTTTTGGAGGTGGTGCTGGCCTCACTGCGCATCCGCAGGGAGTCGGCGGTCACGGTGGCGCTGCCGATGGAGGCAAACGCGACGCCGGTGGTCATAACGAGGGCCAGACCGGCGGCAGCGACAGTCCGGACGACCTTAGCTTTGAAATTCATTGGAAGGTTCCTCCATTCAAAATTTTCGTGGGTAAAAATACGAGAATTACTTGCCGGCCAGGGCGCGCATCAGCCAGATGGAGCCCATGTCAATGGCGGAGAACAGGTCGGGCAGGTCGCTCTTTTTCACCACCCGGTCCCGGCTTTTCAGGTCGGGGTCGGTGAGCTGGAGCTGGAGCTGGACCTTATTGGCCACGTCCAGGCCGCCCTGCTTCTCAGAGCCCATCACCTGGATCATGATGATGTATTTGTCGGCCATGGAGCCATAGTAGATCAGATTGTCCTTGCGGCGGAGCGGGTGTCCCTTGTAGGTCAGAGTGCCGGATTTTTCAGCCATGGGTGCCTCCTCAGAAAATTGTAACGGGTTGTTACCGATTTGTAACTATTGCTATTGTAGCGCCTAAAGCGCCGCTTGTCAACAGGATCTTAAAAAATTTTTCAAGAAAAACAAAAACCTGCCCGCCCCGCCGGAAAACGGCGGAACAGGCAGGGGAGCGCTACCCCCGTCCGGCGGCGTAGAACAGGAGGGCGGCGTGGGCGGCCAGCGTCAGGGGCACGCCGTACCGGAAGGGGGGCTTGCGGATTTTATGGTGGAACAGGGCCATCCCCAGCAGCGCCCCGGCGGATCCGCCCAGCAGGGCGCAGGACAGCAGCGCCGCCTCGGGGACGCGGCGGCGGTGGAGCTTGGCCTGGGCCTTGTCCCAGCCGTAGAGGAGGAAGG
>CASTQR010000013.1 GCA_949451265.1 uncultured Eubacteriales bacterium
CTGGAGCTTAATCTGGCGGCCAACTTCGGGAGCCGGGACCTGGTGCTTACTCCCACCTATGACGATATCCACCTGCCGCCAGACAAAAGGGCGGCAGATAAGGAGTGCCAGAAATTCATCCGAAAGCTACGCGCAGCCCGTAAGCGGCGAGGGCAAGAATTGCGATACGTCTATGTGACCGAAGGCTGGCACGGGAAAGCGGAGGATCAATATTTTGGCGGCGACGGCGGGCTGGAGGACCGCCGCCTCCATCACCACGTGGTGGTTAACGGCGTGGGGCCGGGAGATCTGGAGGAGGTGCAAAGCCTGTGGCAGGGCGGCGGGTATGTCCGGATTGAGCCGGTGGATGTCCATTACTACCGGGAACTGGCCAAGTACCTCACCAAGGAGGCCCGGGAGTTCGGCCGGGCCAAGCCGGGGGAACGGACCTGGCGGGCCAGCCGGAATCTCAAGAAGTATGATGTGGAGTACATCGAGATTCCGTCCGACAGCGTGACGCTCTCGCCTCCTTCCGGCGCGGTGGACTACGTGCAGTTTACGGAAAAGAATCCCTTTGGCTTTACGGACTGCATAGGCGCGCGGTATCTGCTGTTCGAGGAGGCGTCTCCGCCGGAATACAGCTACACGTCCGGCAGAATGCGAAAATAGAACACTCCTAATAATTTTTGATCTGGAAACCACTCTTAATAATTGGTAAGGGGTGGTAGAAATGGAGGGAAAGGGATTGCAGGACAAGGGGAAGTGTGGTAAACTGACAGTGAAAGATGGATGGGTGATGTGTCCAGCCTGTGGGAGGGGAAAGGTCCTGAAAGTCCGGGTGGACACTGTGGTCAAAAATCTGGAAGTCTACTGTAAACTTTGCAGGCAAAAAAGCATCGTGAATATTGAGAGCCAGAGCCAAAGCACCAGCGCCTGAGCCAACGACAGTCCCGAAAGGACGTTGTGGCTTGGGCGCTTTTTGTTTTGCCCGGAGGTGATAGCCCGATGGTACAAAAGCCCCTGCGTCCCTGCCGCCATCCCGGCTGTCCTGAGCTGACCCGGGACGGCTGGTGCCCCAAGCATAAGCCCAAGCAGGCCCCGCGCCGGGAGTCCGCCGCTTGGCACGGCTGGTACAGCCTGCCGATGTGGACGGATGACCTCCGCCCCGGCCAGCTCCTGCGGGAGCCCTTCTGCCGGGAGTGTGGCCGCCGGGGTGTGCGCACCCGCGCCACCGATGTAGACCACGTCCGGGATCACAAGGGGGACTGGGTGCTGTTCACCGACCGGGGCAATTTGCAAAGCCTGTGCCACGCCTGCCACTCACGGAAAACCATGGAGGATTTGTGGCGAAAATGGCGGGAAAAACAGGGCTGATTTTTGCCGGAAGCTACGCCCGCCCGTCTGCGGGGGCGCGTGCCTGCCCCTATGCGCTCGGCGGCCCTGCGGTGTCCAGGCCCCGGTCCCTACGGGACCATCCCCCCGCCCCGAAAAAGTTTCAGGGGCGGGCGGGAAGGACCGCGGGCCCCCTCGTTTGCGAGAAAATTTCCCCGATCAGCGTTTGGGGCGGAGGTGAGACTGTGCCGACGGCGGCAAAACCAACGGAAAACATGTCCAAGCACCTGACCCAGGCGGAGCGGGAGGCACGGGAGGAGGCCGAGGCGGCGGTGCTGCCTGACCGGGGCAGGGAGGCAAAGCTGAAAAAGCCCGCCATCGTCAGCTCCAACAAACGGGCCAACGCCTACTGGAACCAGATCCTCAAGCAGATGGAAGGGCTGATCCTGCTGGACGACCTGGACTCTACGGTACTGGCGGGGTACTGCTCCATGCTGGCCAGGCGGGACCAGACCACCCTGCTCATCGGCCAGCTCATGGATCAGATGGGCGTCCAGGGCGCGGTGGAGAAGGGGGCCAAACGGCGCAAAAAGAACTCCGCCCTGTCCGACCAGGAATGGGAGGACTCCGCAAAGGCGAACCCTGCCATGACCCCGGACGAACTGGTGGAGGCGGCGGCCAAGCTGGACGCCCTCACCGGCAAGCTCCAGGCGCTGGAGCGGAACATCCTCCAGTATGCCGAGAAGCTGGGGCTAACCCCCTCCGGGCGGGTGCGGTTGGCCCAGAAACGGGCGGCGGCCGTGGGCGAGGTCCAACTGGACGACCTCTTTGGAGACTGAGATGGCCGAGCGTTGGAAGTCCGGGCTGCACCACCCGGTGAGCGTCTACGCCAAGCAGGTTACTCAAGGAAAGCTGCGGGACCAGTGCGGTAAGTACGAGATTCTGGCCTGCCAAAGGCACCTGGACGACCTGCGGCGGCAGGGGACCGATGAATTCCCCTACATCTTCGACACCACCCGGGCAGACCGTATCATCCGCTTTTTCTCCCGCTGCGTGCAGACCCGCGGGGTGGAGGCGGGCCAGCCCATCCAGCTCCAGCCCTGGCAGGTGTTCGACCTGGGCTGCACCTACGGCTGGGTGGACCGGGACACCGGGGCCCGGCGGTTCTCCAAAACCTACAACAAACGGGCCCGGGGTAACTTTAAATCCACGGAGAAGTCGGGCCAGGCGCTGTACCACATGTGTGCCGACGCCATGTATCCGCCCTACCGCCCGGAGCTGGCGCAATTCGAGATGGAGCCGGAGGTGGAATGCGCCGCCGTGGACCGGGGCCAGGCCATGCGGGTGTTCGGCGACGCGAAAAAAATCGCCAAGGCCAGCCCGGATATCGCCAAGCGGCTCATCGTCCCCCGCTCCAACCCGATGACCCACCGGAAGCGGGGCGGGTACATGCGGGCCCTGTCCAAGGACACCAAGAACAAGGACTCCGGCGCACCGTCCTATTTCGTGGTGGACGAGTACCACGCCCACCCCACCTCCATGATCTACGACCTGGGGCTGAACAGCTTCGGCAAGCGGCCCCAGGCTCTGCTGGATGTGATTACCACCGCCGGGGACGATGCCCAGTCCAAGCCCTGCTATACCGAGGAGAGCTACGCCAAGCATATTCTGGAGGGCGTGGAGCGGGACGAGAGCTACTTCGTCATGATCCGGGAACTGGACGAGGGGGATAACCCCCACGACGAGGGGGCGTGGCTCAAGGCCAATCCCTGCCTGCGCGATCCCAACGACTACAGCCGGTATCTGCTCAAGGAGATCCGGGACGAGCACCGGGCGGCCTACGGTTCCCGGGCCCCCCACAAAATCCGGGCGTTTCTCACCCGGCGGCTGTGCCTGTGGCAGGTCGGCAGTGTCAACCGATACCTGGACGAGCACTGCATGGCGCTGGCCAAGGCCGCCCAGGTGAGCCGGGAGGAGTTTGCCACCCTGACGGACGGGCTCCACTGCCACTGCGGGTTTGATTTGGGCAAACGCATCGACCTGTCCGGCGTGGGGGCGGTGTTCCCCCTGCCGGATGGACGCTATGGAATCAAAGCCCACGGCTTCATGCCGGAGGGCGGGGCCCAGCGCCACGAGCACACCGACCGGGTGCCCTACACCGCCTGGGCGGAGGGCGGGTGCTGCACCCTGACCCCCGGCGACGTGACGGATAACGGCTACGTGGACAACTGGATCTGCACCGGCGAGCGGGAGCACGGCTGGAAGGTGGACGAGGTGGACTATGACGGCCACAACGCCACCGATCTGGCCATCAAGATGAATCAGGATCGCAACAACGAGGATTTCTGCGTGGAGGTGCCCCAGACCTGCGCCGGGCAGAATCTGGCGGTGAAGGGCTTCCGGGAGCTGCTGCTCCAGGGGAAGATCGTGCTGGAGGAGTCGCCGCTGCTGATATGGTGCCTGGCCAACGCCATTGAAATCCAGAACAATTATGGCGACATCAAGCTGTCCAAGAAGCACAAGGACGACACCGAGCGCATCGACGTGGTGGCGGCAGTAATGAACGCCCTGGCCCGGGTGCTGGTGAAGCGGTCCCCGGACAGCGATATCAACGAGCACGTACTCTCTGAGGATTGGGGGATTTGATATGGACGAGCCGAGAACCAACGACATGGAGCGGGTGCGCCCGGTGGAATGGCTAAAGGAGGCGCTGCGCCGCCTGCTGCCCTGGCTGGGGCTATACCTGGACGATCTGCTCTTTGTGTCCGCGGGGGTGTGCTTCACCGCCTCCGCCGCCACCGCCTTCGGGCTGAGCGCGGCCCTGGCCGTGGCGGGGGCCTGCCTGCTGGGCTATGGCGTCGTGGTGGCCCGGGCCGGGAGAGGGGGCAGGGATAGATGATTGCTTCCAAGGCCCTGGCCCGCCGGCCCCGGAACGGCGTGGAGGTGCGGGAGCTGGACTGGGAGCAGGTGCAGGGCTGGTTTCAGCGGACCTTTTTCGCCGGGGAGGACCTGCCCTCCAACCAGCGCACGGCGGAGCAGGAGTCCCCCATCGCCGCCGCCCACCGCATCCTCACCAACGCCATGAGCGTTATGCCTATGGCCATCTACCAGCGGCGGGACGGCGGGCGCTACCCCATGGCCGTGCCGGAGCTGGACTATCTGCTGAAGGTGCGGCCCAACGCCCGGATGGGGCCGGCCCTGTGCCGGAAGGTTCTTATGAGCCAGGCGTTCTGGCACGGGGAGGGCTATCTGGGCATTTTCCGGGACTGCCGGGGGCGGATCACCGACCTGATTCCCCTGCCCACTGAGGGCCGGACCATCCGAAAGGACCCGGATTCCGGGCAGCTCTGGTATGACTTTACGGTGGACGGCCTGACGCGCACCTTCGCCCCCTCGGAGCTGGTGACGGTGTTTTTTGACACCTACGACGGGCTATACGGCAAAGGGGTGTTGGCCCTGGCCCGCTCCGCCATCGCCGCCGACGCCGGGGCCCAGCGGTATGCCAGGAAATTCTACCAGAATGGAGCCCGGATGAGCGGCATTGTGTCCGTGAACACCGACCTGGGACAGGCGGGGCGGGACAAAATCAAGGAGTCCTTCCAGCGGTACGCCTCGGACTCCATGTTCAAGGTGGCGGTGCTGGACCGGGGCATGACCTATACCCCCATCGGCCTGAACCAGAAGGACGCCCAGTTTATTGAGAGCCGGAGCTTTACGGTGGAGGAGGTCAGCCGCTTCACCGGGATTCCCCAGTATATGCTCCAGAGCGGAAAGCAGGCCTACAACTCCAATGAACAGCAACAATTGGACTTCGTGATCTCCACGCTCCAGCCCCATGTGACCCAGTGGGAGGAGGAGTTTCAGTACAAGTTACTCTCCGGCCAGCAACTCAAGGACGGGCTGTACATGCGTATGAACGTGGCGGCCCGCCTCCGGGGGGACAACGAGAGCCGGAGCCGGTTTTATGAGAAGATGATCGCCTCCGGCGTATACTGCCCGGACGACTGCCGGGCGCTGGAGGAGAAGAACCCGTTGCCCAACGGGGCGGGGCAGCGGTTTTTCATGACCAAAAATCTGGACACCGTGGAGCACATCATTTCAGGGGAGGGAGAAACGATTTGAGGACGCAGTTAAACGGCTACATTGTGGCGGACGAGGACGCCTGGGTCTACCGGTTTTTTGGGTATCGTGTCAGCAGCCCGCAGGACATCCGGAAGGCATTGGCGGAAAACCCGCCCGGCGAGACGCTGACGCTGGAGATCAACAGCCCCGGCGGGAGTATGTTCGCGGGCTTTGAGATGTACTCGGTGCTGCGGGGGGCCGGGTGCGACACCGAGGCGGAGGTCCAGAGCCTGGCGGCGTCGGCGGCCAGCACCGCCATGCTGGGCTGTAAACGGGTAAAGGCCACGCCGGTGGCCCAGGTGATGGTCCATAACCCCGCCGTCAACGCCGACGGCAACCAGTACGACCACCGCAAGACGGCGGAGGACCTGGGGAAATTCGCCCAATCCATCCTCAACGCCTACGAGTTAAAATGCCGGGGAAAAAGGACTCGTACGGAGCTGGAGGCCATGATGGACGCGGAGACATGGCTTCCCGTCCAGGAGGCGGTGGAGGCCGGGCTGGTGGATGAGATCATCGGCGGGGGGTCGCTGCTGCCCGCCCAGGTGGTGAACTGCGTGGGCGGCGGTCTGCGGGCCCTGTGCGGGGCGGGGGGCCTGCCCTCCGCAGCGGAGCTGAGGACCAAAAAGGCGGCGCTGGACGCCCAGGCAGAGCAGTCCGGCGGCACCCCGGCGGAGGAGCCGGAGCGGAGAGGCGAACGGGAGCGGCTGGCCGTCTCCTTGGCCGTGAAAAAATACTATTAGGAGGATGACAAAATGGATTTCGCAAAGGTTCTGAACGACCTGCGCCGGGAAAAGGCGGACAAGCTGGCCCAGGCGGAACAGCTGCTGGCCGAGAACAAGGTGGAGGAAGCGGCGGCGCTGGACGGGGAGCTGGACGCCCTGTGCCGGAAGATCTCCGCCACGGAAAATCTGATGCGCCGCAGCCAGGAGGACGCCCAGCCCCTGCCCGACGGCGACGGCGCGCCCCAGGACAAGGGCGGGGAGGCCCGTCCCTTCCGCAGTCTGGGGGAGCAGCTCCAGGCGGTGGTGAACGCGGCCAAGACCCATGTGGTGGACAAGCGCCTGCTCCAGGTGAACGATGCGGTGAAGGGCTCCAACGAGGGCGCCGGCGCAGACGGCGGCTTCGCCGTCCAGGAGGATTTCGCCGGGCAGATTCTGGAGACGGCGGTATCCACCGGCGATATCCTCTCCCGGGTAGACAGCTACACCGTGGGGGCCAATTCCAACGCCGCCCGCTGGCTGATGGTGGATGAGACCGACGTGTCCGCCAGCGTGTTCGGCGGGGTGCAGATGTACTGGGCGGCGGAGGGGGCCGCCGTCGCCGCCAGCCGCCCCAAGTTCAAGGAGCTGAAGCTGGACCTGGAGAAGATGATGGGCTTTGCCTACGCCACTGACGAGCTGCTCCAGGACGCGGCCTTCATGACCGGGTTCTTTGGGTCCGCCTTCACCGTGGCCGCCAACCGGCTGCTGGAGGACGCCATCATCTCCGGCGACGGCAGCGGCAAGCCCAAGGGCATTTTGAACAGCGGGGCCCTCATCGCGGTGGACGCGGAGGCCAGCCAGGCGGCGGGGACGCTGAACGCCCAGAACATCCTGAAGATGTGGAGCCGGGCGCTGACCTCCGGGCGGCGGAACATGGTGTGGATGATGCACCCCGACCTGGAGGACCAGCTTCCCCAGCTCATGCTGGGGGATAAGCTGATCTGGATGCCGGAGGGCGGCATTTCCGGGGCCCAGTACCAGACCATCCTGGGCCGGCCGGTGCTCTTTAACGACAACTGCCAGGCCATGGGGACCAAGGGCGACGTGCTGCTGGCCGATTTGAAGCAGTACATGCTGCTGAAAAAGGGTACCGCCAAGCAGGATTGGTCCATGCACGTGGAGTTCCTGACGGACCAGATGTGCTTCCGCATGGTGCTGCGCTGCAACGGCACCCCCAAGGTCACCGCGCCCATCACGCTGAAGAACAGCACCCGTACCCGGAGCCCCTTCGTCACGCTGGCGGCGCGACCCACCTCCGGCGTCTCAGGCGCCCAGGAGCCTCAGGGCTGAGGAGGGTGACGGTTATGGCAAAGGGGAAAAAGACCTCTGTGCCCCCTGAGAGCGCCCAGGATGCACGGGATGAGCTGGAGATGGGCACAGATATCACCGGGACCTGGGAGACTGCTGAGGGGGCCACAAACGGTCAGATCATCAGCCAAGCGGATGAGAGAGAGTCGGCGGGCTCTCACGATGAGGCGGAGCTGTTTGAGGGGATGCTGACGGAGTACGCCGTGACGGCGGAGGGCGGGCTGAGGCTGCGGGAGCGGCCCTCCCCGGACGCGCCGATCATCGCGGTCCTGCCCTGGGGCGCGGGAGTGTTTGCCGACGAGCCTCCTCTCGGCGGGTGGGTCTGCGTGACCACGGGCCTGCTGTCCGGTTACATGATGGCCGAGCACCTGGCTCCGCTGTCTGCCGAGATGAAAACGGCTATTGTCCATGAGTGAGGAGCGCATGGCCTCCCTGCTGGCCTACTGCAAGCTCACCGAGCTGGCGGATGATCCAGAGGTGCAGGCGCTGATTCCTGGGATGTACGCAGCGGCGGTAGGCTACCTGGAGGACGCTGGGGTGTCCCCGCCGGAGGAAGCCACCCCCAGGGCGGCTCGGTATGACCTGGCGGTGAACTACTTGGTACTGGACGCTTGGGATCATCGGGATATGGTCGTCCCCGCCGCGCAGACGGATAATCCCGCTTTTCAGCGGCTGGTGAACCAGCTTAAGCGGACAGAGGGGGTCGCGCCCATTGGCTAAACAGGCGAGCGCCGGGGAACTGCGCACCCGGCTGTATATCCGGAAAAAGGTAAAGGAAACGGACTGCGACGGCGTTCCCCACGAGAGGGAGGAGAGCATTTTCCCTCTCGACCCGGATGAGGTGGAGCGGGTGTGGCACTGCAAATGGGTCAACGCCTACGGCGGCGAGGTTTTCGCCGCCATGCAGGCCCAGGTGGAGGAGCCCGCCACCCTGACCATGCGGTACTCCCCGCTGATCCGGCCGGACCATCTGATCTATCGGGTGGGCGATCCGGCCCCCTACGAGATCATCAGCGTCAACGACGTGGAGCGGCGGCATACTTGGCTGGAGATCAAAGTGCAGCGGAGGAGGGCGGCTCGATGAGCGTGGAGGCGAGGGTCAAGGCGGCGCTGGACGTATTCGGCGACCCGGTGGAGAAATCGGTGCTCTATGCCGCCAGCGGAGAGCACCCCGCCCGGTACTATACCTTTTCCTGCGAGTCCGTGGGCGACGACTTCGGCGACGACGAGCCCGGGTGCGAACGCTGGCTGGTGTTCGTCCATCTCTTTGCTCCCCTGGCCGAGAACTGCGTCCAGCGGGTCAAAGAGACCAAGCAGGCGCTGTTTGGTGCAGGCTTTACCTGGCCTAAGTGCACCGATGCCACCGACCAGGACGGCCAGCACCTGGTGTTTGGGTGCGAGACCGTTGATCTTGAGGAGGATGATAATGGCAAAGATGACCGTGAACGGCCTGGACGGTCTGATTGACGATTTGGCGGAGCTGACCCGCCTCCCGGACGCAGTGGTGGATGATGTGCTCAACGCAGAAGCGGACGTCATCGTCGAGGCCCAGCGCTCGGAGATATCGGCTCGCTGGAAGGGGCCCTATTCTCTGGGAATTTCCGCCCAGTCCGTCAAGAAGGGGAAGGTCAAAAAGAACCGGAACGGGCGTTCCGTCTCTGTCTACCCCCAGGGCAGCCGGAGGCGGAACGGGAAAAGTACCCGAAACGCGGAAATCGCGTTTATCAACGAGTACGGGGCCCCCAAACGGCATATTGCCGCACGTCCTGCCATCAATACCGCAAACCAAAAGAAGGAGCAAGCGGCGGTGGAGGCCGGAGAAAAGGTCTACCACGCCTATCTGGACAGCAAAAACTTATAACTGCAAGGAGGGAGTTACAATGGCAAGTTTTGGTGCGAAATATCCTTACTTCAACCCGGTGAAACGGGAACCAAAAGGGGAGATGCCAGTTTATAAGGACGTGGAACCGTCCCTCATCGGCCGCCTGGTCAAAGCGGATTTGACGGTGAACTTGGCTTCAGGAAAGCTCTTTTGCGACGACACCCTCGGCGAGAGTGTCGAGGAGTTCTCTTCCGGCTCTATTGCCATGGAGACCGACGACATGGAGGACAATACCGCCGTCCAGGTGTACGGCTGCGTGGTTGTGGACGGAGAGGTCCACTACAATGTGGGGGACGATCCTCCCCAGGGCGGTTTGGCCTATTTCAAAAAGCTCATGCGGCGGAGGAAAGTCTTGTACAAGGGCTATTTTTATCCCCTTGTGAAGGCATCTCTGGGCAACGATACCGCCCAGACCAAGGGCGACAGCATCACCTTCGGCACCAACTCCACCACCTTCACCGTGTTCGCCGCCGAGTCCGGCGACTGGCGGATCACGGAGACGTGCACGACTGAGGCGGAGGTCATTGCCTGGATCAAGGAGAAACTCAAGGGCGAGGGTCCCGATGAGACGGAGAAGCCCGCCCCTGACGCTAATGGCGGGGGTGGCGAGGAAACGGCATGAAGGCCGTTAAGCTCACTTTGGCGGGCAGGGAACGGTATCTGACCTTTACGGTGGAAGCCATGTTCCAGATTCAGGAGCAGTTCGGCGGTCCTACGGAGCTGATTGAGGCTGTGCAGGACGGCGGGCGCTGCGGTTTCGCCGCCGCCTGCAAGGCCGCCGCCATCCTGGCGGAGCAGGGAGAGCTGGCCCGGCGCAGCCTGGGCTACGACCCGGAGCCCATCACGGATGAGGCGGCCATCGCCGCCTCTCTGTCGCCCGGCGAGATCGCGGCGCTGAAGCTGGCCATCCCCGCCGCCATGTCCCTGGGCTTTGGCCGGGAGGTGGAGCCGGAGGACGACGAGGTGGATTTGGGCCTGGCCGAGCTGAACGCGCAAAAAAAAACGCGGTGACCCGCGCCCACTACCTCCACATGGGGGCGGCCTGCGGGCTGTCCAAAAAGGACGTGCTTTTCTCCACCCCCGGCGAGGTGGGGGACCTGTGGAAGCTCTATTTGCAGGCCCACCGGGGGAAGCGCGGGCCGTCGCCGGAGGATGAATGATGCCGCAGGAGGGTACGAACTATGGGGGCCAGAACCATATCAACCAAGCTCGCCATTGAAGGCGAGGCCCAATATAAGCAGGCGGTCGCTTCCTGCAACGCCGAGCTGTCCACGCTGAAATCCAGCCTCGCGCTGGTGGAGAGCGAGTTCCGGGGTAATGCCAACAGCATGGAGGCCCTGACGGCCAAAGGCAGTGCGCTGCAAGCCGTATACGATAAGCAGTTGGAGAAGGTCGCCGCCCTGGAGGCCGCGCTGCTCAATGCCAAGCGAGCCTATGAGGAGTATTCCAGCCGCATTTCTACCGCCCAAAGCAATATTGAGCGGTGTGAGCAAGCGCTGGAAAAACTGAAAAACTCCACCGGGGACACCTCCAAGGAGCAGGAGGAGCTCACCAAGGAGCTGGACAAGTGGAACGCCGAGCTGAGCGAGGCCCAGGCGGGCCAAGCGGCGGCGGAGCGGGGCATCCAGAGCTGGCAGAAGCAGTTGAATAACGCCAAGATTGACCTCAACGGCATGTCCGACGCCATCGAGCAGAACGACCGATATCTCCGCGAGGCGGAGCAGAGCGCCGACGGCTGCGCTCAGTCCATAGACAAGTACGGGAAAGAGGTCAAGGATGCCGGGGAATCCTCGGAGGAGTTTGCCCAGGGCGCCCAGCAGTCTAAGGAGGGTATTGAGGCGCTGGCCTCCGTCCTGGCCGCCGCGGGCGTGGCCAAGACGGTCAAGGAAATCGCGGATGAGCTGCTGGCGTGTGCCCAGGCGGCGGAGGCCTTTGAGACCTCTATGGCCAAGCTGTCCACCCTGGTGGACACCAGCGCCTACTCCATGGATTCCATTAAGGCGGAACTGATCGAGCTGTCCAACGAGACGGGCGTCGCTGTGGGCTCGCTGGCCGAGGCGGCTTACCAGGCCCGGTCGGCGGGCGTGGACACCGCCAGCGTGATCGACTTTGTGGCTACGGCCACCAAGACCTCCGCCGCCGGTTTCTCCGACTCCGCCACCGCCGTGGACGTGCTCACCACCGCCATCAACGCCTACAAGCTGGAGGGCTCCGAGGCCGAAAAGGTGGCCTCCATGCTGGTCAAGACCCAGGATGAGGGCAAGACCTCCGTGGGTGAGCTGGCCCAGAACATGGGCCGGGTCATCCCGGCGGCCGCCGCCTACAACGTGAGCCTGGGCAACCTGACCACCAGCTACGCCCTGCTCACCAAGAGCGGCACCAACACCGCCATCGCCACCACCAATCTGTCCGCCATGTTCACCGAGCTGGCCAAGGACGGCTCCACAGTGGCAAGCATACTCCAGGAGCGCACCGGGCAAAGCTTCTCCCAGCTCATGGCGGGCGGCAAAAACCTGGGCGAGGTCATGGCAATGCTGTCCGACAGCGTGGACGGCGACGCCACCGCGTTCTCCAACCTGTGGAGCAGCACCACGGCGGGCCAGGCGGCTCTGTCCCTGCTGAACAGCGGGGCGGAGGAGTTCACCCGGACCCTGGGCGTCATGGAGAACAGCTCCGGCGCGGTGGAGCAGAACTTCCAGTCCATGGCGGACACCACGGAATTTGCCCACCGGCGCATGGCCAACGCGGCGGAAAACCTGAGAATCGCCATTGGCGACCAGCTCAACCCCGCGCTGGAAAAACTGTACGACACCGGAGCGGACGCATTCACCTGGGCAACGGACTTTGTAGAGGAAAACCCCTGGGTGGTAGGCGCGATTGCCGGCGTCACCGCCGCGCTGGGGGCGCTCTCCCTGGGGGTGGCCGCGCTGTCCGTGGCCCCCACGATCATCGCCGCCCTGGGTACTGCCCTGAACCTGCTGATGGCCAACCCCATCGTGGCGGTCGCGGCAGCGGTGGTGGGGCTGGGCGTGGCATTCGGGACCTGGATTGCCTCCATGGACGATGCGGACAAGGCCACACAGTCGTTCACGGAATCCCTCCGGGAGTCCAAAACCGCCTATGAGGACCTGACGTCCACCATGGCGGAGCAGCAGGCGTCCACCAGGGCGGTGGCCGCCTCCCTCCGGGAGCTGCTGGCGGTGGAGGAGAAGTCCGCCCTGCAAAAGGACCTGATCCAGCAGAAGGTGGAGCAGTTGAACGAGGCCGTACCCGGGCTGGGGCTGGCCTACGACCGGGAAAGGGACTCCTTGGTGGGGCTCACGGAGGCGGAGCTGGACTCCGCCCTGGCCCGGATGGCCACCCAGGAGGAGTACGAGGCCCAGGTCGCCCGGCTCAGCGAGCTGAGCAACGAGCAGGCGGAGATCGACGCCAGGCTCACGGAGGCCCGGCTGGCGCTGAATGAGGCCCAGGAAATCGGCATCGGCAACACCTGGCAGCTTCAGAACAACATCAACGAGCTCACTATTGCCCAGTCCACCAACGCGGCCCAGATCGCGGAGCTGGAGGAGGCCTCCCGGGCCTACGGCGAGCAGCAGGCTGAGGCGGAGCGCAAAACCCAGGCGATGACCGCCACTGTGGAGGGGCTCATCGCCGAGATGACCGAGCTTGAAGATGAATACGAAAAGAGTTATGCCGCCGCCATGGAGAGCATCAACGGGCAAGTGGGCCTGTTCCAGGAGATGGACGGCTCCGCCAAAACCTCCATCGACAACCTGATCGACAGCCTGAAAAGCCAGGTGTCCTATATGGAAACCTACTCCGCCAACATCCAGAAGGCCATGGAGCTGGGCGTGGACGAGGGCCTGGTAAAGAAGCTGTCCGACGGCTCGGAGGAGTCCGCGCAGATCCTGGACGCCATTGTGAAGGGCGGCGAGGACGACATACAGGCCCTCAACGACCAGTTCCGGAAGGTGGAGGAGGGTAAGGAGGACTTTTCCACCACCGTGGCGGAGATGGAGACGGATTTCTCCAACAAAATGGACGAGCTGGTCCGGGACCTGGACCAGGCCATCCAGGACATGGACGTGCAAAACGACGCGTACCGGATTGGCCAGAACAACATCACCGGCCTGATTAACGGCACGGCCAGCCAGCGGCAAGCCCTGGTGAACCAGTACGCCCAGATGGGCCGGGACGCCCTGGCCGCCTACAAGCGGGAGGTGGGCCAGGCCTCGCCCTCCAAAAAGTTCCGGGAGGTGGGCCGCTTTGACATACAGGGCATCGTCGGCGGCGTGGAAGAGGAAAAGCGGACGCTGGCCGCTGCCTATGAGGACGCGGCCCGGACGGCGCTGGACAGCATGGAGCGGCACCTGCCCTCCACGCTGGAGGCGCCCAGCAACGCCGCGGCCATCAACCGGCAGACCGACGCGATCCTGTCCGCCGTGTCCGGCCGGGACAGTGGCGGCGACCCCATCCAGATTTATGTGGACAGGCTGGAGGTCCGCAAAGACTCGGACATCTCCCGCATCGCTTGGGAGCTCTACTGCCTGACGGAGCGGGAGAAGCGGTCGAGAGGGGGCGGCGTTCTGTGAACGGATTTACCTTCAAGGGCGTACATAGCAGTACCTTTGGCATTTACACCCAGGACCAGAGCCGGACCATCCTCCCGCCCCGGCGGGAGGGCAGGCTCGCCATACCCGGACGGTCCGGCTACTACGACGGCGCGGCCCAGGGCGTGTACGACGAGCGGATGGAGACCATTTTGTGCTCCTTCAAGTGCCCCCAGGGGAAGACGGTCCCGGAGATGTGCCGGGAGATCGCCTACTGGCTGTCCGGGACCGGGCGGCTGGTGTACAGCAAGGAGCCGGACAAGTATTATTCCGCCCACATCACCGGGGGCCCGCCCATGGCGCAGCATCTCAAATACGGGGAATTTACCCTGACCTGGTCCTACAACCCGCCCTTCGCCTTCGGCTGGACGGTGACGCAGCCCATTGCCTCCGGGGAGAACCGGGTGGCGTACCGGGGAACGGCGGAGGCCCCCTGCGTCATCGTGCTGAAGAACCTGTCCGACGCCGACGTGCAAAACGTCACCATCACCGCGATTAAAAGGAGCGTGTAACTATGTATGCCTGCGATTATTTGGAAAACGGCGTGCTCAACGCCCTGCGGGGAATCACCTTCGCGGCCCCGGCCAAGTGCTACCTGGGGCTGTACCTCAACGACCCCGGCGAGAGCGGCGGGGCGGGCGCAGAGGCCAGCTACCCCGGCTACAAGCGCATGGAGGTGGAGTTCTCCCCCCCGGCGGACTCCAACGGTGGCCTGGGGGTGCAAAACCTCACCGACGTGGCCTTCCCCGCGCCGGGGGCCGCCGGGGGCACGGTCACCCATGTGGGCGTGCTGGACGCCCTGTCCGGCGGCAACATGCTGGCCCGGGGCGAGTTGGTGGAGCCGCTGGTCATCGGCAAGGACGAGCCGCCGGTGTTCCTGGCGGGGGACGTGCTGTTCTACCTCACCGGGAACCTGTCCCGGACCTGGAAGGCCAGGGTGCTCAACCTCTTCCGGGGCCAGTCCATATCCGGCGTTACGCCGTACTTCTCCCTGTGGAACGGCTCGCCGGAGGATTCCGGCGCGGAGTTGTCCGGGGAGAACTACCAGCGGATTCCTATCACCTTCGGCGCGCCGGCGGAACAGCCCTCCGGCCAGATTCTGGCCCGCAACTCCGCCGCCGCCTCCTTCCCCCGGCCCTCTACCGCCTGGGGCCTGTGGAGCTGGTCCGCCCTTTACTCCGCCCCGTCCTCCGGCGAGCCGGTGTTCCTGAAGGCCCTGGCCGAACCGGTTGACCTGCGCCGGGGGTATATGCCCACCATCGCCGAGGGGGCCGTAGAAGTGGGGCTCAACTGACCATGTACGAAGACCGACGGTACAGCCTGGCCCGGTACTCCATCAACCGGGAGGCCAGGACGGTAGAGATTGCGGAGCGCTTTTCCGGGACCCTGGGGGCGGTGGCCGGGGCGGCGGTTCCCGTGGAGCTCCGGGAGCGCTTTGCGGAGGCCCTGCTGGGCTCGGCCAGGGGGACGGTGTCCGTTGTGTCCGGCCTGTCCGCCGGGGACAGCCTGGGGGCGGCGGTGCGGATGTCGGCGGACGTGCTGGTTGCAGCCACCCTTGGCGAAACCCTCCGGGTATCTGCATACGGGCAGAAGGACCTCCCCGCCGCGCTGAGCGCCGGGGAGGGACTGAGGGCCCGGATTTGGGCCGGAAAAGATATCCCCACCGGTCTGGAGCCCGCCGAACGGCTGGACGGGCGGATTTCTGGTTCCAAAAACATCATTGCCGCCCTGTCTGGTTTTGAGGTGCTCACCTCTCTGCCGGAGGCATCCGCCCAGACCACGGAGCGGGCGGTATTCCAGCTCACCATTCCGCCGGGGGGTGAGCTGCGCATCGACAGTGAGCTGTTCACCGCCCGGCTGGATGGGGAAAACGTCCTCCACGCCCAGTCCGGGGGCTGGATCACCCTCTCCCGGTCGCTGCTGCGGCTGACGGTGGAGAGCGCGTCCGGCGGCGGGCTGGAGGGCCAATTGATTTATACGGAGCGATATTTATGATGGAAGTATTCGACCGCTCCCGGCGGCGGGTGGCCATTTTGGAGAACGCCCACGGGGTGTCCGAGCAGCAGCGCATCAATTCCGTGTGGCGTCTGGGCTTCTCCCTGCCCTGGGCCGACCCCAAAAACCAGTTCTGTCGCCCCTTCTGGTACGTCCGCCGGGACGGCGGGGAGCTGTACCGCATCATGCCCGCCCAGATGGACGTGGACGAGACAGGGGCCATCACCTACCAATGCGAGCATGTCCTTGCTACCCTGATAGACAATATCCTTTTTGGTTATCACGTCGTCGGGAACCTTGGAACCTATACCGCGGACGTGATCCGGTACGTCCTGAACCACCAGCTTGTAATGAATTGGGTCCTGGCTGAGTGTGATTTTCGCAACCAGTTTGAATATGGATGGGAACAGGAGTCTCTTTTGTCCGCCCTGTTCTCCATCGCCGCCGCCCTGTCCGGGCCCTACCTGTGGGCCACGGACACGTCGGTATACCCCTGGCGGCTGTCCCTCAAGCGGCTGGATATCACCGGCAGGCCGGAGATGTATGTGCGCAGGCGGCACAACATGACGGCATTCCGGCAGGGGACCGACCCGCAGCAGGTGGTAACCCGCCTCTATCCCCTGGGCTACGGCGAAGGGGTGAACCAGCTTGGGATCGGCAGCGTAAATGGCGGCGTGCCCTACCTCCAGAGCCCCAAGGCGGTGACGGACCGGTACGGGATCATTGAGCGGGTCTGGGCGGACCGCCGCTACGAGGACCCGGCCTCCCTCAAGGCGGCGGGGGAAGCCATGCTCCGGGAGCTTCAGGAGCCGCTGGAGTCCTACGAGGTGGGCTACCAGGAGCTGGGCCAGTCGGACTACGACGGGGCCGCCGTGGGCAAGCGGGTGCGCATCCTGTTCCCGGAGGCTGGGCGGCAGGTGGACACCATTATCACCGAGGTAAACCGGAACTACGAAGACGTGGAACAGTCCTCCATCGTCGTGGCCAACCGGGAAACGTCCATCGCCTCCTCGCTGGCGGACATGGCGGACCGCCAGCGCATCGAGCAGACCTACGCCCAGGGGGCCACCCAGTTGTACAGCCAGGCGCTGCAAGGGAACGCCTCCGCCCAAAAGGGGCTGGTGATGGATTTTTTCATCCCCCAGGAAATGCGGATCATCAACAAGGTGTTGGCAAAAATCCGGCTGTCCGCCTTCCGGGCCTACTCCCAGAGCACCGAGAGCCAGGCCACCCAGGCGGCGTCCTCCACCACCACCGACGCCCAGACCTATTCCAGCGCCGCAGGGGGCGGGGCCTGGACCACCACCGGGGGCGGCGGCGGGGTGACCACCGACACGGGCGACAGCGGCATCAACGTGAAGTACGCCAACGCGGAGACCACCACCGTGTCGGGACACAGCCACCACATCCGGCACGTGATCTCCCACCAGCACGAGATCACCCTCCGGGACCACACCCACCGCATTGAGATCGGGAGCCACAGCCACACCGTCACCATCGGGGGGCACTCCCATACCGTGACCATCCCCGGCCACGACCACCGGATCACGCCGGGTATCTTCGAGTTCGGGTCGCCCAAGAGCTTCGCGCTTTACGCCAACGGCGTGAAGCAGGCTGATTTTTCCGGCGGAAATGCCGAGCTGGACGTCACCCCTTTTTTGGTGGGGGAGGACCGGATGATCCCCCGGGGGAGCTGGCTGTCCCTGGAGGTCCGACCCGACGACCTGGCCTATATTTCCATTGACTTGATCGTCCAGGGCTTTGTGCAGTCCAGGGGCGACAACACCGTATAAGGAGGGCGCACTATGAGCGTTGAACTTTATCCTGGCATCCCCTTTTCCCCCCAGGCCGCGCTGGCGGACAACGTGGGCGCGGCGGACACCATCATCAGGGTGACGGATATCTCTGCCTTCCCCGACGCGCCCAACCTGGCCACCATCGGCACGGACGAGATGGGGGAAACCGTCCTGTACGCCGCCAAGACGGCGGACGCCCTGTCCGGCTGCGTGCGCGGGGTGGAGGGGACGGCCAAGGTCTGGAGCGCCGGGGAGGCCATCGGGCGCAACTTCACCGCCAAGGACCATGCCGACCTGATCGCCGCCGTCCTGGCGGCGCGAAGCGCGGCCGCTGCCGCCCAGGGCGCGGCGGAGGAGGCGGTCCGGGGGCTGGCCGACCACGAGGGTGATTCTGACGCCCATGCGGACATCCGGGAAGCGGTGGACGACAAACAACCCCTCCTCACCGGCCAACCCGGCCAGGTGGTGGGGTTTGACGCGGACGGGGCAGCGGTGGCGCAAGATGCTCCGGATCAGGCGGACGCGGTTACAGTCCCCGGCGGCGGGGCCGTGGAGCTGGGGGCGGAGCTGGGGGACGGCCCGTATGCGTTCGAGCTCACCCCGGAGGAAGAACCCTCGATCAGCGCCGCGCAGGTGTCCTATGACGGGGCGCAGAGCGGCCTTCAGGCGGAAACGGTGCAGGAGGCCGTGGACGGGCTGGCGGC